>JALYJH010000037.1 GCA_030775415.1 Acidobacteriota bacterium
AAGTCGGGATGAAAGCCTTGGGCGATCATCTCCTGGCGCGCCATGGCACCGAGGTCAAATGGACTATTAGGCATTGTTACCAAACTAGCATGTAGGTTCGGACGCGATCACGAAAGAGAAGCGGGGCGTCACATTTGGCGGGCAGTGTTGCTAATTGATTCGTCGAGTAATTGGATGGTGTGGAGGACGGGCGGCTGCTTTTGATTCGGATTGCGCTCCAGCGACGCTCGCATTTGCAGAATGCAGCCGACGTTTCCGGTGGCTACGGCGTCCGGGGCGATCGACTGGATATGGGCGGCTTTGCGATCGCCGAGTTCATTGGCGGTGGCGGGTTGCACGAGGTTGTAGATTCCGGCGGAGCCGCAGCACAGGGCGGCTTCGGGTATTTCGGTAACTGTGAGTCCGGGAATTGCAGCTAGTAACTGGCGAGGTTGCGTGCGGATTTTCTGGGCGTGCTGGAGATGGCAGGAGTCGTGATAGGCGACGCATTTCAAGACGGGATAACGTTGGGCGCGCGGGCCTAATTCCACCAGGAATTCGGCGACGTCTTTTACTTGCCCTTTGAAATCCGCGGAAAATTCTTTCAAGTGGGAGCCGCAGCCGCCGGCGTTGGTGACGAGGGTGTCGACTCCTGCTTTCTCGAAAGTGGAAAAAAGACGGCGGGTGAGAGAGAGCGCGGCTTCGTCTTTGCCGGCATGCATAAGTAAGGCGCCGCAACAGGGCTGTCCGGCGGGAGCGATGACTTCGCAACCTTCGGCGGCGAGGACGCGCACGGTGGCGGCATTGATCTCCGGCAAGAATTCGCGTTGGACACAGCCCAGCATCAGGCCGACGCGGGCGCGCTGGACTCCTTGGGCGGGCGTGATTCCGGAGACGTCTTCGCGCTTGCCTAACTTTGGGAGGAGCGCGTGGAGCGATGGTAGGCCAAGCTTTTGGTATGCGGACAGGAACACGCGGCCCATGCGCAGCAAAGCGACATTGGGGAAGGTGTGCAGGATGGTCCAGCGCATGATTCGTTCACGCAAGGGGCGCGCATATTGGCGTTCGATCTGCGAGCGCGTTTCCTCAATCAGCTTGCCGTAGTTGACACCGGAGGGGCAGGCGGTCATGCAGGAGACGCAGCCGAGGCATGCGTCCATGTGCTGAACGAACTTGGGCGTGATGGCGGCCTCACCTTGATTGAGCAGATCCATTAAGTAAATGCGGCCGCGGGGCGAATCCATTTCGTTGCCCCAAAGAACATAAGTGGGGCAGGCTTGCAGGCAGAAGCCGCAGTGCACGCACTGGCTGAGAAGGGCGGGATCGATCAAATGCCCCCCACGAAGACGCCGGGATTCAAGATGCCACGCGAATCGAAGCGCTGCTTGATGGCGCGCATGAGCGGGAGCGCGTCGCCGCCGGCGGTGGAGCCCCAGGCGTCGAGTGATGGATAAGGCCGCATGAGAACCAGGGATCCGTCCATACTCTCTATCTTCTCGCGCATTTGCGACAAGCGAGGGGATTGCACCCAGCCGATGCCGGTGGCTTGGACGATGGCATAGCCGTCCAGGCCTTCGAGTGTTTCGGCGATGCGGGCGGGGAGCACGCTGATTTTCGCGCCGGCATCGAGGCGCTGGAAAACTTCGGCGTCATTTTCGATGAGCGGAGTCATTTCGCGGAGGCGATCGACTTGCGCGTAGATGCCTTCTTCCGTGCCTTCGAAGAGAACGTCGATCTGCGGGGCACCGGCGCCGACGCGGACTTGCAGGGCGGCGGGCACTAGCTGCGTTTCGAGGATCTTATTAAGCAAGTGTTGCATGGCTGGCAAATCGGGCACAGCGGCGGTTACGGCGTGGACATGCTTGGGAAGAGGATGGAGCCTGAAAGTCGCGCTGGTGATGACCGCAAGGGTTCCGAAGGCGCCGGTGACTAGCTTCGATAGATCGTATCCGGCAACATTCTTGACGACTTTGCCTCCGCTGCGGGCGAGAGTGCCATCGGCTAAGGCAAGCGTGACGCCGATGATCAGGTCGCGCAGGCCGCCGTAGCGCAGGCGGAGCGCACCGGTGTCATTCGTGGAGACGACTCCGCCAACGGTGGCTTTTTCGGGCCACAAGGGATCGACGGCCAAGCGCTGGCCGTGCTGTGCCAGAGTGCGCTGCAGTTCGGCGATGGTGCAGCCGGCTTCGACGGTGACGGTCAGATCGGCCCAGGCATGTTCGATCACGCGGTTCAGGTTCACAGTGGAGAGCATCACGTCGGTGCGCCGAGGTGGATTCCCCCAATCCGACTTCGTGCCGCCGCCGCGCGGGATGACGCTGGCGCCGTCTTCGTTGGCGGCGCGCAGGATCTCGGCGGCTTCTTCCTCTGATTGGGGCTCGACAATGCGCACGGGTCTAGAATCTTTCCGCGATGCCGGCGGTTTCTAATGGATGCGGCTGGTATTCGCCGGGCGTTTCGCCACAGAGGCGCGGGGTGGGAAACACCTTGCTGGGATTGGCGAGGGCGAGAGGATCGAAGGCGCAACGGAGCTTGTGCATGGTGGCGAGGTCGGGCTGGGCGAACATTTTGCCCATCATGTGTTTTTTCTCTTCGCCTACGCCGTGCTCGCCGGTGATGGAGCCTCCCATCTCGATGCAGAGCTCAAGGATGCGCTCGGATAGTTTTTCCGCGGCATGCTCTTGACCGGCGATGCGGCGGTCGTACATGACCAGGGGATGCAAATTGCCATCGCCGGCGTGAAACACGTTGGCGACACGCAGGCCAGAGGCTTTGCCCAGGCGTTCAATCTCCTCCAGAATTTTCGGAAGGGCGGTACGCGGGATCACGCCGTCCTGCACGATGTAGTTTGGGGAGATGCGTCCTACCGACGCGAAGGCGGCTTTGCGGCCTTTCCAGACCAGTGCGCGCTCCTCCTCCGTTTGGGCCACGCGAATTTCGGCGGAGCCGTTTTCGCGGCAGATGGCGCTGACTTGGGCAATCAAGGTGTCGACTTCGGCTACAGGACCATCCATTTCGACGAGCAAGAGTCCGCCGCAGTTGGGATAGTTGGCGTGGACGGCGGCTTCGGCGGCTTGAATGGCGAGGTTGTCCATCATCTCCATGGCGGCGGGGAGCATGCCCGCGGCGATGATGCCGCTGACCGCGGCGCCGGCTTCATTTGTGCTGTTGAAAGCGGCTAGCAGAGTTTGCACGCACTCGGGGCGCTGCATGATGCGCAGGGTGATTTCGGTGGCGATCCCCAGAGTGCCTTCGGAGCCTACAAAGACTCCGGCAAGATCGTAACCGGGAGCGTCAAGAATTTTCGAGCCGAAGTGGGCGAGAGTTCCGTCGGGCAGGACGACTTCGAGGGCCAGGACGTGAGTGGTGGTGAAACCGTACTTCAGGCAATGCGCTCCGCCGGCGTTTTCGGCTACGTTGCCGCCGATGCTGCACACGGATTGCGAGGAAGGATCAGGCGCATAGAAGTAGCCTGCGGACGCTACGCGAGCGGTTACGTGCAGGTTGATGACACCGGGTTCCACTACGACGCGCTGGTTCGCCAAGTCCACTTCAACAATGCGGTTCATGCGAGCGAGGCCGATGACGATGCCGTTCTTCACAGGCAGCGCACCGCCACTCAATCCGGTACCGGAGCCGCGGGCGACGAAGGGGATACGCTCGCGATGACAGAGGCGGACCACGGCTTGCACTTCTGCGGTAGAGGCGGGGAGCACGACGGCCAGCGGCATCACACGGAAATTCGTGAGGCCATCGCATTCGTAGGTGCGGGTCTCTTCGGGGGATGAGATCAGACCGCTGGGGCCTAGGATGCTTCGCAGTTCGTCGAGGAAAGCCACTACGTCTGACTTTAACGCACCCAACCCGGCACGATGTAGGTATAAAACATCGCCAGCAATCCAATCATGCAGACCAAAAAGACACTGTGTTTCAGAGTGAAGCGCAGCAAGCCGGATTCTTCGCTGCGTGCCATGCCGGTGGCGGCGGCGGCTACGGCGATGCTTTGCAGGCTGATCATTTTTCCGAGCACACCGCCGCTCGAATTGGCGGCGGCCATGAGGACAGGGTTCAGACCCAGTTGATTCGCGGTCACCACCTGCAATGTTCCGAACAAGGCGTTGGCGGAGGTGTCGCTGCCGGTGAGAAAGACTCCCAGCCATCCCAGTAGCGTGCTAAAGAAGGGGAACGCTCCGCCGGTTTTCGCGGCAACCAGGCCGAGAGTGGCCGTCTGGCCGGAGTAGTTCATGAGGAATGCCAGCGCTACTACGCTGGCGATGGTTAGTAGCGGAAGCGCCAGTTGCTTCGCGGTTAGCCAAGTCAGGCGCGCTAAGCGTGGCGCGCTCACGCGCAGCACCAAGGCGGAGGCGAAGACGGCAAACAGGCATGACGTGCCGGAGGCGGAGAGCAGGTTCAGGGTGTAGGGGGCTCCATAGGGCGAAGGCTGGGGTGAGATGGGGGGCATACGCGTGATCATATTGTGCAGGGCGGGCCAGGGGATGATCACGGTGGTTTTATCGAGAATCGCTTTTGTGGTGGCGCTGCCCCACAGCAGGACGAAAATCACTAAGAGCAGATAAGGACTCCAAGCCAGGAAAACTTGGCCTGGAGCGTGGCGCGACGCGGTGCGCTTTTCGTCGCCGGCGGGGGTCCAGAATTTCAGCAGCAATAGCAAGGCTCCCATGGCTGAAATGGCTCCCAGGATGTCGGTGAGGTAGGGGCCGAGGTAGCTTGAAATCAGGAACTGCACTCCGGCAAAGACTGCGCCGCAGACTAGGGCGGCGGGGAGCGCGGCGCGCAGCCCTTCCAAGCCTCCCATAACTAGCATCAAATAAGAGGGAAGGATGAAGGAGATGGGCGCGCAGAGGCGGCCGACGTCGGCGGAGAGGGCGTCCATCGGCAAGTTGGTGACGCGCTGCAGCATGACCAGGGGCGTGCCGATCGATCCGAACGCTACCGGCGCGGTGTTCGCCAGCAGACAAATGCCGGCTGCTAAAAATGGCGGGAAGCCCAGGCCGGCCAGCATAGCCGCGGCGATGGCAACCGGAGTACCGAAACCGGCGGCGCCCTCGATAAATGCTCCGAAGGCGAATGCGATCAAGAGAGCTTGCATGCCGCGGTTGCCGGTGATACTGCCTAGCGAATCCTTGATGATGTCGAATTTGCCGGTGTCGACGGTAACGCGATAGAGCAGGATGGCGGTGAACACAATCCAGCCGATGGGCAGCATGCCATTGGCGGCTCCGTAGAGCGCCGAGCTGATGGCGAGCACGAAGGGCATGTTGTAAACGGCCACTGAAATAATCGCCGAGGCCAGGAAACCCGCGATCGCCGCGACCCAGGCAGGTTTGCGGAACACTCCCAACAAAAGCAGCACGACAAAGACGGGTAGCACTGCAACCAGGGCGGAGAGTTCCAGGCTACCGGCGACAGGGGAGTAGGATTGGGGCCACATGGTATGGATAAATTCTCGCAGGTGCGAATAGTCCAGACGGCAGCTGGCCGGGGCGGAATTAGGAAGAGGAATGCCGGGGAGCTAGAAGAAGGCGATGGCGCGTCCAGCCAGGCCGACCCCGAACCACAGCGTAAGGCATAAGCACGCGGCGAACTTGGTGGTGGCCGAGGGCGCGGCGTCTTTCTTGGTCAGGTAACGATGGAAGGTGAAGGTGAACAAGAGCGCGGCGGCCAACAATCCCATCTTCACGAAGAACGGCGCGCTGGCGTAGCACTTCAGGGCTTCGGCTATAAACAGGAGCGAGCCGGAAGCGACGGTGGCGATCAGTCCCCAGATGGTGAAGGGCAGCGCATCGGAGGCGACTTCGGACAAGGGATGGCCGGCGAGTCCCCAGCCGAAGAGGCGGAGATTCACGACCACTAATGTTCCCAACAAGAGCGTAAGGCCGAAGAGGTGGAAGACCTCGATCAGCGCAAAGATCCAGGTGGAATCGCGAATCCACAGGGAGACGGGGGTGTGGTCAGCCCAGCGAAAGAAGGGCAGGAGGGCGGGAATCATAATTTATTTCAATCCGTAGGCGGTCCAGCGTCCGAAGCCGATGACGCCGAGCCAGCAGATCAGCGAGGCCCAGCCCACTAATTTAGCTCCGGTGGGCGTGATGCCGCTAGCGTCCCAGGTTCGCATTGTGGGGACGTATTTAATTTCGAAGAACAGCGCGTTGGCACCGGCCAGCGCGAGGAAAATCAACTTGATGCGGAAGGTGGGGCTGCGATAGCACTTTTCGGCCTCCGACCAGAAGAGAAGTGCGCCGCTCAGGAACATGGCCAGGAAGCCGCCCAGGTACCAGCGCTTCAGCTTATGCATGATGTCGGCGGCGGGAATGTGGCGGATGCCGGCGCCCACTAAACGCAGGTCCAGCATGACCAGGATACCTACGGAGACTGCTAATCCCAGGACATGGACGGTTTCAATTGCGGGGAACGTCCAGATGGATTCCCGGATGGAAGTGCCGAAATTGGAGTCTTGCAGAGCTTGACAGATTTGATATAAGGTCATTGCCAGATCAACGACGGATGATCAACTTCATAACTTTATCATATTCCTTGAAGGTGCCGTGCTGCGGGGTTGGGTTGCGGGCGGGATGTTGTATACTGCGGCGAGACTTCGAAACTATCATCAGGAGATCCAATCAATGAGCGATGTATTGAGCGGAGCGGAATTCAAAAAGCAATTGCGCGCGGGCACCCCCAAGCTGGGATTGTTCGTGAATTCGCATAGCTCGACCGTAGTGGAGCAGTTGGCGCACAGCGGCTACGACTGGCTGCTGGTGGATTCGCAACATGGGCCCATGAGCTATGAGACTTTGTCGACGATGCTCGCGGGGATCGCCAGCGGCGGCGCTAAGTCCATGGTGCGCGTGGGAGGTTATCAGGACCGGCCGGGCATTCAACAGTCACTCGACACGGGGGCGGACGGGATTCTAGTTCCTTATATCAACACGGCTGAGGAAGCAGCGGCGGCGATCAGCTGCATGCGCTATCCGACGGCGGGTACGCGCTCCGTGTATTTTCCGCAGCGCAGCATGAACAAGGCGGGATTGCTAGGTTATGCGGGCGCAGCGAACGAGAATACCATTAAAGCGCTGCAGGTGGAGACGGCGGACTGCATCAAGAACATCGACGAGATCGCCGCGGTGGCGGGGCTGGATATGTTGTTTCTGGGCCAAAACGATTTATGCATGTCGATGGGGCTGTACGAAAAATACGAGTTCCCGCACATGTATACTTCGCCCGAGCTGGGCGAGGCGACCAACAAGCTGATCGCGGCGGCGAAGAAGAACAACGTGATCCTGGGCGTTTTTTTGTTCGGTACTTCGCGGGTTGGCGAATTCCTGGACAAGGGGTTCACGTTTATCAGCGTCGGTAACGATTTGCATCACGTGTTGACGCAGGCCGGCGCCTACGTGAACGACGTGGAGAAGATCGCGAAGGACAAGGGCAAGTCCTGGAAGCGGCGCGATACGGCGCTTTTCTAGACAGTAGAGCGCGGGCGCGCGCGGTATCATCGTCACATGCAGCTGGCGAGGAAGATGGCCCAGATTGGGGTGGAATCGGCCTTCGAGGTGATGGCGAAGGCGCGCGCGCTGGAGGCTACGGGCAAGAGCGTTATTCACCTGGAAATCGGCGAGCCCGATTTTCCTACGCCGCGCAATGTGACCGAGGCGGGTAAAAAGGCCCTGGACGAAGGCTGGACGAAGTACGGCCCCACGCAGGGACTGCCGGAGCTGCGGCAGTCGATTGCGTCGTACGTTTCGCGGACGCGTGGCGTGCAGGTGGGGGAGCAAAACGTCTGCGTGGTACCGGGCGGCAAGCCCATCCTGTATTTCGTGATCATCGCGCTACTCGAAGAGGGCGATGAGGCCATTTATCCTGACCCGGGGTTTCCTATTTATGAATCGATGATTCGTTTTCAAGGTGCGACGCCGGTGCCGGTTGCGCTGCGCGAGAGCCGCGGGTTTTCGCTCGACATCAATGAGCTCATGGACCGGCTGAGCGACCGCACGAAGCTGGTGATTCTGAATTCACCTCATAATCCCACGGGCGGGATTATTCCTGCGGACGACATTCAACAGATTGGCGCGATGCTGCGCGAGCGCGACATCATGGTGCTGAGCGACGAAATTTATTCGCGAATTATTTACGGCGGCGCGCCTGTTTCCATCGCGAGTGTCGATGGGATGCTGGACAAAACAGTAATTTTGGACGGGTTTTCAAAAACCTATTCGATGACCGGGTGGCGGCTAGGTTATGGGGTGATGCCGGAGTGGCTGGCGAGGGCGGTAGTGAAGCTCATGGTGAATTCGAATTCCTGTACGGCGAGCTTTACGCAGCGCGCGGGGATGGAGGCGCTGGAAGGTCCACAGGACGCGGTGGAGGGGATGGTGGGCGAGTTCAAGAGGCGGCGGGATGCGATCGTCAAAGGATTGAATACGATTCCGGGGTTTCGCTGTGCCCTGCCCGCAGGGGCGTTTTACGCATTTCCCAATATCGAGGGCACGGGAATGGGCTCGAAGGAACTGGCTGATCTCTTGTTGTACCAAGGCGGAGTAGCGTGTTTGGACGGGCAGTGCTTTGGCGCGGAGGGGCGCGGGTACCTGCGTTTCAGCTACGCGAATTCGCTCGAAAACATTTTGGAGGCGGTGGAGCGCCTCCGCAAGGTTGTTAGCAAATGGACCCGACGCCCCTAGATCAGGCTGTTACTGGGCCGGTGTCAGACGGCTCGCCGGAGGGCGTGGTATAGCACTAAGAACACAATAGCGCCGACTACCGCGACCATTAGGCTATATAGATTCAATCCTGTTACACCGGAAGCGCCGAAGGTGTTGAAAAGCCAGCCGCCGGCGACGGCTCCCACGACACCCAGAAGGATGTCGAGAAACACGCCTTCTCCTTGCTTGTTGACAATTTTGCTGGCAATAAAACCAGCAAGCAGACCGAGTACGATCCAGGCTAAAAACGACATAATACTTTCTCCTTTTTGCAGTGTTTGCCAGTCTTATGTGCCAGGTCCTTGGCAATACCACGAGTTCCGTGCACGTCAGAGACCAAAACCTGCTTTAACCTTGCAACGCCGGATAAAGAGAAAGGCAGCATTTTCTGCTAGAGCTGGGTGCTGCGCTATTTGCCAGGGCGGGAACGTGAAAGCTTCGATATACTAGGGGCGTTCTTCTAGGAGGCTTGCGATGGTAGTCACACGTTCTGCGATGTTCCTGCTGGCGCTGCCGTTAGTAGCGCTGTATATGCCGGCGGCGACGGTGCGCATCTATCAGACCAACAGTGCTGGAGATGCGGTAGATATTATCGATCCCACTACCAATAAGGTGGTGATGCAGATTAAGGATATCGAAGTGCCGCATGGCGTCTCCTTCTCGCCGGATGGAACGCGCGCCTACATTTCATGTGAGGCGGAGAATACGGTGTGGTTCACCGACACCAAGACCGGCAAGCTGATCGGCAAGGTGCCGCTAAGCGGGCATCCCAATAACATCTCGACCTCGAAGGACGGCAAACGGTTGTTCGTAGCGATTGCGCAGGCGCCGGGCGCGGTGGATGTGATCGACACGGTGGCGATGAAGAACATCAAAACCATTCCCATTAAGGGGGCGGGACACAACACGTATGTGTCGCCGGACGGGAAGATTGTGGTGGCGGGGTCGGTTACGGGCAAGTCCATTAATGTGATTGACGAACTGACGCTGGAGCCGCTATGGACGCTGATGATGGACAACGGCGTGCGCTGCATGACGTTCGAGAAAAACGCCGACGGATCGACGGGGCGGTTGTTCGTGCAACTCTCCGATACGCACGGGTTCGCGGTGGTGGATGTCAATACGCACAAGGAGATTCAGCGGGTGATGCTGCCTAGCGAACCGGTGCTCGGCGAGATACATAGCGCGGCTCCTTCGCACGGGATTGGCGTCGCGCCGGACGGCAAGACGCTGTGGGTGAACAGCTCCCAGGCGGCGGGCGTATTTAAATATTCCATGCCGGATCTGAAGTTGCTGGGTTACGTTCACACGGCTTCCACGCCGGACTGGCTGACGTTTACTCCCGACAGCAAGACCATTTATATTGCCAACGCGGGGGCGAATTACGTTTCGGCAATCGATATGGCAAGCATGAAGGAAATCGGCCGTATTCCGGTGGGCGAGGTGCCGAAGCGCAACGGCACGGTGGTCGTTCCTTAAAACAGAAATTCACGGACAGTGTGGGCTACTTGGCGGAGCGGACCCAATTCGCGATGGTCTGCCAATCGGGATCGTTCTTGTCATGGAACTGGCGTCCGCCGGAATGGAACTCTTCGCCGCCGGCTTCGTGGGCCAGGGGCTGCTTGAGGAAGTGGCTGTTGTCAGGATCGCCGGGTTTCACCAGGCGCGAGACGATTTCGAAGTTTTTGCGGGACTGTTCTTCGGTCCAGAAAGTGGCGCCTTTATCGAGGGGTTGCAGGCGGAAGGCGTTGGCGGCTCCGGCATGGCACACGACGCAGCGCGCGTGGGTGGGGCGTTTCTTAAGGAAGATGGGTTCGACCTGGGTTTTGAAGGTATCGTAATCGAGCGACTGAGCAGCGGCGGGAAGCGCTGCGCAGGCGAGCACGAATAACGACAGCGCTGAAAAACGGTTTTTGCGGGTCATACCGCCGCCTATGATATCAAAGCAATGCTGCCGGCATCCGGTGGGACGTGAGATTTGATATCGTACCTGATGAGATGAAGGAGGTTACTTTGAAATCATATGCACTGATTGCGCTGGGATGCCTGAGCGCAGCGGCGTGGGCCGCGGATGTGCCGGAGATTCCATTTGATTCGGTTCCGAACGTACTGAAGCTGCCGCCGGATATGTATTTGGGTGAGGTTTCCGGAATTGCGTTGAACTCGAAGAAACACATTTTTGTTTACAACCGCGGGAACACCAACGGTCCGGCTTACGGAGCGACTGCGTCGCAACTGCTGGAGTTCGGACCGGATGGGAAGTTCATTCGCGAAATCGGCAAGGGGCTGTACGCGTGGTCCTTCGCGCATGACGTTCGCGTGGACAAGGACGATAATATCTGGGCCATCGATAAAGGCTCCGACATGATCATCCGCTTCAATCCGGAGGGGCGCGTGACCCTGGTGTTCGGGCGCAAGAAGGAAGCGTCGGATGAGAATTCGGAACCGTGGAAGCATCCGGATCCGCCTCTGCCGGCGATTGACGGGCAATTCCGCCAGCCAACCGATGTGGCCTGGGACACGCAGGGGAATATTTTCATCAGCGACGGCTACATTAATTCGCGGGTGGCGAAGTACGACAAGAACGGGGATTGGGTGAAATCCTGGGGCACTCCGGGCAAGGGTCCCGGGCAATTCAATACGCCGCACGGGATCGCGAACGACGCTGCGGGCAACATCTATGTGGCCGATCGCGGGAACAAGCGCATTCAGGTTTTCGATCCGGATGGGAAATTTTTGCGGCAGATAACACTGGATGCTCCCGTGCCGCCCGATGCCAGGCCGTGGATGGGGAACATGCCGACGGCGACGACGAACGCTACGCAATCCGCCGGGGCTCCCTGGACGGTTTGCATTTCGCCGGGGCCTACGCAGTACATTTACACTTCGGACGCGTTCCCGGGACGGATTTATAAGTTGACGCTGGACGGGAAATTAGTGGGCGTGCTGGGCAAAGCTGGGCGGCAGCTGAAGCAGTTCGGGTGGGTTCACGAGATCGCTTGTCCGTCGGAAAACGAACTGTGGGTTGCGGAGCTGCTGAACTGGCGCGTGCAGAAGCTGATCCTACATCCTACGAAAGCGGGGCTGTAGATAGAGACTAGGGCTTGGCGGCTTTGGCCAAGGCCGGAGTCGCCACGGCTTTACTAGGGCGGCGCTTAGTGACAGTCGCGGCCGCGTAGACATCTTCCACGGCGGCGCGCAGGATTTCGCCGGCGCTCCAGGCTTGCGCGATGCAGCCGCGCGGAGTGTGGGGATACTCGGCGTCGGCGATTTCGCAGATGTGTCCCAGGCCGGTGGTGGCGAGGTGTTCGGA
>JALYJH010000038.1:0-5931 GCA_030775415.1 Acidobacteriota bacterium
CACGTACCGGCAGATTCTTGGGATCGTGAATTTCCGGTACGAAGGCGGGCTGACGTTGCAGGACACCACCTATGCCGCAACGTCGCCATTGTTCCTTCCGTACCGGCAAGCGTTTGCAACTGTCGATCTCGGAGTAGTTGCTCCAATTTGGAAAGGTGCCATCGCGCAAGCGGGAGTGAAGAACGTCCTGGATCGAAACTACTACTACAATGCAGGTTTCCCGGAGGCTGGCCGGACCTGGTTCTTGAACATCCGGTATAGCTTCTAGCGGGTCGTCATAAAATGAGGTAGTCATGTATACGAGACGCTGGTTATTGGTCGGACTACTTGCAGCTGGCTTTCTGCGGTCGCAAGATGCTCAGCAGACAGTTCAAGTCACGGGAGCCGTCAAGCAGGCGCTGACGCTCGCCGCCGACGATTTGGCAAAGATGCCTCGCGCTACCGTCAAAACCATGAGCAACGGCATGGAGACGGTCTACGAAGGTGTATGGCTCCACGAAATCCTGAAGAGAGCGGGGGTTCCGCAGGGAAGCGAACTTCGCGGTAAAGCACTTGCCAGCTATGTGCTGGCTGAAGCCCAGGACGGCTATCAGGTTGTGTTCTCGCTCGGTGAAGTCGATCCTGCATTTATCGACAATGAGATTTTGCTGGCGGATACCGCCAACGGCAAGCCTTTGTTTGGCGCGCAGGGCCGGTTTCGCCTGGTTGTTCCGAAGGACAAACCGGGAGCACGCTCGGTCCGGATGCTCAACAAACTCGAAGTCGTGCAGGTACGGAAGTAGCTATGGAGAAGATACGCGTCCAGAACCGTCTGGCCGCTATTCGAAAGAGCCGGGGCGTGGGCGCGTCGGATTTGGCGCGTCGCGCGCGCGTGAGCCGCCCGGCAATATATGCAATCGAAGCCGGAACCTACGTTCCGAATACCGAAGTCGCCTTGACTCTTGCGCGGGAGCTTGAGGTGACGGTTGACGAGCTTTTCTTACTCCAGGAGGGACCTGCGAAGCCACCTGAGTCTCTTACCGCAGAGGTGCTTAGTGCGGGACCGTCGCTTAAGAACCAGGCGGTGCGAGTATGCCAGATCGGATCGCGGTGGGTCAGCGTCCCTGTCAGCGCTTCACCGTACTACATGCCGGAATCCGATGGCATCATTAAGCGACCCGCCCGAACGAATGGCCGCGCAGCCTTAGTCCTGTTCGCGAAGGAAGAGGCCGCCCAGAAACGACTCGTGCTCGCGGGGTGCGACCCAGCCACGGGTCTTCTGGCACACATGGTGGAAAGGATCAGCGGCGTGGAAATCGTCTCCGCGGCCGCCTCCAGCAAGCTCGCTCTCACTTGGCTAAGTGAAGGCAAGGTTCACGTCGCCGGTTCGCATTTGGAAGATCCGAAAACCGGCGAATTCAATCTGCCCTACATCCGCAAACAGTTTCCGGACGAGGATTTCGTCGTCGTCACCTTCGCGCGGTGGGAGGAAGGGTTCGTGGTCGCGCCGGGGAATCCAAAGCATGTTCGTAAGATTGAGGATCTGGCACGGAAGAAAGTTCGGTTTGTGAATCGCGAGATTGGCTCGGGAAGTCGCGGCCTCTTCGATCAGCTATTGAACAAGGCTGGAATTGATTCGCAGAAAGTCCAGGGATATGATCGGATCGCCCATGGTCACCTCGCCGCCGCCTATTGCGTAGTCTCTGGTGAAACGGACGTTTGCCTAGCGACGCGGTCGGCCGCCCAAACCTTCGGGCTCGATTTTGTTCCTCTCCACAGTGAGCGCTACGATTTGGTCATGCGCAAGCTTACGGCCGAACTGCCGGCCGTCAAGGCCTTCCTCGATGTACTTCAACGGGCCACGTTGCGGCGCAAGCTCGAAGTGCTAGCCGGATACGATACTTCACAGATGGGGAGGCTTGTTGCTTAGGCAAATCACAGTAACGTTCGCGATCGCAACCGGACTCTTTGGAGCCGATTTCGACTGGAGTATTCCCAAAGGCTTTCCCCGCCCCTTCGTTCCTGCCGAAAATCCGATGAGCGCTTCCAAAGTCGAACTGGGCCGCTACCTGTTCTATGACAAGCGTATGTCAGCAAACGGCAAAGAATCGTGCGGGACCTGCCACCGTCAGGAACTTGCCTTCACCGATGGACGGGCCCGAGCGGAGGGTACGAAGGGGCAGATCCATCCACGAAACAGCATGAGCCTGGTCAACGTCGCATACGTCGGCCTCTTGACGTGGGCGAATCCGACGCTAGATTCGCTGGAGGAGCAGGCTCTGACGCCAATGTTGGGCGAGCAGCCTGTCGAGCTTGGATTGAAGGGTCACGAGCAAGAATTCCTGAATACTCTGCGGCGCGATCCCGTCTACCAGCGTCTGTTCGCGCGAGCTTTTCCGGAATCTGGCGATCTCTACACGCTCCAGAATGTCACCAAGGCGATCGCTACCTTCGAACGCACGATTATTTCGATGAGGTCGCCCTATGATCGATATCGCTGGGGTGGTGAATCCTCGGCGATATCGGATTCGGCGAAGCGTGGCGAAATTCTGTTCTCCACCAGCGAACGCGGAGGCTGTTTTCAGTGCCACGGAGGTTGGAACTTCAGTGCCGTCCGGTTCGAAGGAAGCCGTGGTCCAGGCAACGAAGACTCGCGAGGCGGGTTCTTTAACACGGGCGTATCGGTGTATGAAGCGCCGAACCGCGGGCTCTACGAGCAAACCAAGCGTCCTGAGGACATGGGAAAGTTTCGAGCACCCACGCTCCGGAACATCGCGTTGACGAGACCGTACATGCATGACGGCAGTATCGCCACGCTCGAAGAAGTTCTCGATCACTATGCGGCCGGCGGCAAAATGGACCATCCCAACAAGTCGCGCATTTTGCACCACTTCCCTTTGAGTGACAGCGAGAAGCACGACCTGGTTGAATTCCTCCGATCGCTTACCGACGAAGAACTGCTTCACGATCCTCGTTGGAGCAACCCATGGCAAAAATGACCCGTGGCCGGCAACCGGCCGCTAGTCTTTCTCGAGCATTACTTCCGTCGATTTGATCACCACTTTAACCTTGTCGCCCTTCTTTAGGCCAAGCTGCTCCGCACTCCGACGCGTGATGACGCTTTCGATCTGGCTTTTACCGATCCGCACGTCGACATGGGCCATGATGTCACCCAAGACTACTTGTACAACTTTTCCTTCCAACTGGTTTCTAGCTGAGAGAGGCATGCTCTAAGCATGCCATGGACCAACGCTAATCCGTAGCGCACGCCCATTATTGGAGTCATAATATTCCGTGCTTGATCATTCTGGCCGGGAGGGAGGCGACGCTGTTAATCGGGGCACGCCGGTCGCGCCCGTAGCGTGTGGCCAACTAGCGCCATCATCCAATGACCAAGGCCTGCAAGGCGATTCTACGTTGACTCTATCAATAAATCCATCTAAACTATAGATGGTATAAGCTATGGAAGCCATAGAACTAAAACTTAAGCAGGCGAGCGCAGTATTGGGCGTGTCCCCAAAAGATCTGCAGAACCTTGTGCAATTCAAAGTTTTGCGCCCGATCCGTCGCGACAGCTTCTACTGGTTCGACAATCGCCTTTTACTTGAGGCGAAGGTTGCTTTGTACTTGAAGGAATCTCTCGGCACATCGACCGAGGTGCTCGCCCTCTTCGCACGTGCTCTGTCCAACCTCAAGGACGAAGATGTGACGAGAGTTCGATATCTGTCTCTACGGTCGCGCCCTGCGCGGGGTCGAGAGCCAATCGAAGTTCGGATTCCCCTTAGAGACCTCGCAAAAGAACTGACCGAACAGCTTCCACTCGCAGCCGTCTTTCAGGATCTGCCACGAGGTAGAAAGAGACCCGGATGGAAGCGCGACTTCACGCGCAGTTTAGAGATGGCGGCGAATGATTTGGCCGGTGTAACACAGTCCCAGATGGCGGACGCAATTCGAGGCTTCCGCGCTGAGAAGAGAAAGTTGCCGGAGATTACGATTGGGCCGTCGAGAAAAACAGCCTAGGGGCGTGATCGATACATCGGTACTCGTCGCAGGAGTCGCGGGATTCAAATCCCTCCGTGCCGTCGAGAATCCGAGTGCCTCACTTCTCCGACACTGGCTCGATGATGGGACCTTCACGTGGCTTGTCACGGAGGACATTCTTTCGGAATACAAAGAGGTCCTCTCAAGGCTCGGGGTTCGACGAACCCTCGTTGGAGGAATCATCAATCTTCTCAGGGAGGCGGCGGACTTCGTGGACGTTCGGACCGAAAATGACGTATCGCCAGATCCGACCGATAACGCATTTTGTGCGTGTGCAGAGCAAGGGCACGCCGCGTTTATCGCCACTCTGAACCGAAAAGACTTCCCTCAAAAGAAGTTGGTGGCCAAGGTAATCTCGCCGGGTGATCCGATCCCCACAACGCGACGGCGTCGTTCCTCACTGGGCGACTGAGCGCGGGGGCCGGGTAGACTGGCTTCCCGGAGGTCGCTTCTCGTGCTAAGTTCGATCCGAGCAGAGGCGGGCACCGATCGGCGTCACATTCGAGGGGCCGTGCCGATTGGTCAGCTTGGCCTTTGGGGGAGGAGGACTCTATCGCCATGGACTGGTTTCAAGAACAACGCCGGAGATTTTGAAGTTCAAAATTGGGATGTTTCCCGTTACCTCGTTTACCTCAATAACTAGGCTGCTGGAAAGGGCAGCGTGAAAACAATAGACTTGTGTGACCAGAAAACAGCGCCATTGACGCCTAAGCCATTTATTTACAATCGACGCTCATATTCCCAAGCTGGCTGCTTGGTTCTAGCATGCGGATCAAAGATTTTCTCAACGCAACTCGCATTGCAGGTGCCACGTCGGGCGTCACGCCGATTTCTTGGTTCTCTGGATGCCCTTTGCCGGACGGACATGTTTCTCGGTTATAGCTGTGTGGGCGGCGGCGGGTTTCTGGCGCAGCCCAGGAATCTCGACTTGGTCGAGGCGGGCGTGAACGTCACTGGCTGGCACGAGATACCGCATGGTTGTCTCCAACGATTTGTGCCCCATCCAGGACTGAACCGTTCGGACGTCGAAGCCAGAGCGAAGCATGCGTGTTGCATACGTGGATCGGAAGGTTTTCAGATCGAACTTTGAGCTATTCAGGGCCGCCCGAGAGGCGACTACCTTGCAATGGTCGAGCATGTGCTGCTCTCGGTTGCCTGTCGGTGATGGGAAGACAAACGGGCTACCGGCTCTTCGGGGATGGTTTTGCAAGACTTCAGCGAGCTGGCCTGTGATCGGGACCTCCCGTTCCTCCCAACGTTTGGGCGAGAAGCCATAGTCCCGCTTAGCGGTCACCCGAACGGTCCGCAACGCGAGGTTGACGTCGGTCCAGAACAGATACATGATTTCCTGTTCACGGAAGCCAGTCATGAGAAAAGTCGCGAACAACGCGCGCTCCCGCGGGTCGCAGACAGCGAAGAACTTCGCAAGGTCAGCCTCCCGATACTCCTTGGGCAACGGCACGCTGCGCTCGGGAAGCTGAAGTTGCCGCATGATCCCGCTTCGACCGTTGCGCTTGAAGAACTGGGCAATGATGACGACGTTGTGAAGAACTGTGTTCGATTGCATCCCACTCTTTTTCAGGTGAACAACGAAGTCGTTCAGTTCCTCGGTCGAGATGCTCTCGAACGAGCGGTCGTGAAAGGAATCGCAGAATCGATTGAGCACGGCCTCATACTTGCGGTAGGTGTTCGGTTTCTTGAGAGTGTTGACCTGATCGAGATGCCGGTCGACGAGAGGACGGAGCGGGCGCCTCGAATCGGGTGCCGGTAGGACGTGCATCGCCGGGGTGAGGCCAAGAGCCTGGCCCTCTGCGAGGTGGCGTCGCCGGCGCTGGACCTCGAGAGCTTGAGCGACAGTTGTACCGGCGGGTTCGCGCCTCCGGCTACCCTGCTCGTACCACTCTACGTAGT
>JALYJH010000038.1:5941-11899 GCA_030775415.1 Acidobacteriota bacterium
GTTCCAGTCCCAGTTGCCGGACTGCTTTCTCGGGATCGAGCGCATCACCCAGCGCCCATTGATTTTGATGCGTTTGACGATGTTGACCCGTGCCATGGCTCCATCCGAATATCACGAATTCGGACGGACAGCAAACAAGACAGCACGGCGTGCATCTAGCTGAAAACAAAAAAGCCAGCAAGAAGCTGGCATTCTACCACTGAATTACTCCCGCTTCTGTCAATCAGCTTTAGCTAATACGGTGGACTTCCCAGACAGGCCTCCAGTCCGTCCATCGCTGTCCAACGCTCGTTCAGGCACAATATAGCACAACGTCTAACGGTGAGGTTCATGCACGAGCCATGTGTTTGCCTGGCGCATACCGGCTCTCCCAGTGCGGTCAAAGCTATGTGTGCTGGTTCGCGCGCAGGTGGCTGAACCGAAGACGTCGACCACGCAGAGAAACCATGAGATCTCCCTCACGGATGTCAGTCGCCCATCAAACCGTGTCACGAAACTGATCGGATTCATGAATCAGGTCTGCGAATCAGTTGGTTATCTCTATCCTCGTCAATAGCGATTGCTTCCGAAAAACACCTATATTACAATTACTTTAAAATCCTTAAGGTTCTATCAATTGCAAAAGGCTCGTTTTCATCATCTTAACTCGGGACACCCGTTTGACGCGAGGTATATGGGCAAGTTCCGCACGCTAATTGCTTAGTCCCGCCGACGGGCAAGGAGTTGCAGGGTATCATGGCGAATATTTCTCTCAATGTTAATGGCACTTCTCACTCCGTAGATGTAGACCCAACGACGCCGTTGCTCTACGTCCTACGGAATGATTTGGAACTCAATGGGCCCAGATTCGGCTGCGGTCTGGCGCAGTGCGGTGCCTGCTCGGTAATCGTCGACGGTAAGGTCGTCCGATCCTGCGTGACGCCCGTCCGGACCGTCGAGAAAAAGGCAATCACTACGCTCGAAGGACTGGGCAGCAGCGCAAAGCCCCATCAGATACAGCAGGCATTCATCGACGAACAGGCTGTTCAATGCGGTTACTGCATGAACGGGATGGTGATCAACGCGAAAGCCTTTCTGGATCGGACCCCTGATCCCACGGAGCAAGACATCAAAGAGGTGATGAATCCGATCTTGTGTCGTTGTGGTTCCCACCCGCGTATTACGCGGGCTATTATGCGTGCGGCCCAGCTCATGAAGCCCAAGGCATAAGGGGAAATATGAACACGAGAATGAGTCAAAAAACGGAAAAGAGAAATCTCTCGCGCCGCGAACTGCTAAAAAATGCGGGCGCGCTTCTGGTTGGTTTCAACTTGATAAGCGAGTTGCCGCTCACAGCTCAGCAGCAACAGATTCCTGGAATTGCCGCCGTACCCGATGGAATGTCGTCCTACCCGTACGCGAATCCTGATTATCTGGATCCCACTATTTTAGATTCATGGCTTTCTGTCCAGGCCGACGGAATGGTAACGATCGCGACGGGCAAAGTCGACATCGGGACCGGCATTGAAACGGCACTCGGGCAGATTGCGGCAGATGAGTTGGATGTCCCGTTCGAAAAGGTGCGAGTGATTATGGGCGATACAGCCCGGACGGTGGATCAGGGCCGCACCGCGGGCAGCCAGTCGGTGGCGCGGGCGGGTCCGCAATTGCGCCAAGCCGCGGCTGCTGGACGCCTGGAGTTGCTTAAGTTAGCCTCGGCGCGGCTCGGTGCTCCGGCCGAGAAGTTGACGGTGACAGATGGCGTCGTCAGCGTCCTGGGTGAACCAAACAAGAAAGTAACATACGGTGAACTCATTGGGGGCAAACAGTTCAACGTCAATATTACGGCCACCGGAATTCAAGGGGCCATGATTGTCGCGCCGGAAATCAAGGCAAAGAGTTATAAGGACTACAAGGTTGTCGGGAAACCCATTCGCCGGGTAGATTTGCCGCGCAAGCTTACCGGCGAATTCCAATACACGTCAGACGTCCGCATTGCGGGCATGTTGCACGGCCGCGTTGTTCGTCCACGTAATGTCATCAGTGGACCTCCGACGGTGGATGAAAATTCCATCAACCAAATCGCCGGAATCGTAAAAGTTGTGCGCGATGGTTCTTTCGTCGGTATCGTCGCAAAGACCGAATGGGCCGCGATTCAAGCCGCCAAGACTCTCAAAGTGATTTGGCCGGCGCCAGTTTTCAAACTACCGTTCACGCAAGAAGCTGTCGCGGATTATCTAAGAACCACGAAATCTGCCAGGGATGCCACCAGCGTCAACAAAGGTGACGTGGACGCGGCTATCGCCGCGGCGCCCAAAAAATTTGAGGCGGAATATCACTGGCCGTTTCAAATGCACGGCATGATGGGCCCGTGTTGCGCTGTTGCCGATGTGCGCGAAGATAAGGCCACGATTTGGACCGGTGCACAGGGTCCGTTCACCACACGCGACCGTATTGCCAGCATGCTGAAAATCCCGAAGCGCAACGTCGTCGTGAATTTCGTCGAAAGCGCGGGCTCGTATGGCCGCTTGACGGCAGACGATACGTCGGAAGACGCGGTTGTTTTGTCGCGCGCCGTCGGCAAGCCAGTACGTGTTCAATGGATGCGTGAGGACGAGCATGTCTGGGGCCCCAAAGGACCGCAGCAGTTGCAGACAGTCCGGGCCGCGGTGAACGCAGACGGCAAGCTGATCGCATGGGATTTCCAGGATCACGGCTTACCCTGGACCGAGTCCCAGGGGACACCGCAATTGGCGGAGCGGCAGATCGGCGTTAAGAGCACGCTACTTGGCAATCCGAATGGCGCCAATGGCGGCGGCGAGCACTACGAGATTGAAAACCATCGCGTCATGGGCCGAACTGTCCCCTGGCCTCAGGATGATCCTTCGCCTCTACGCACTTCCGCGCTGCGTTCGCCCGGTGAACCTCCGCGCGTTTTCGGTAGTGAATCGTTCATGGATGAAGTGGCGGCCGGGGTGGGCGTCGATCCCATCGAATTCCGCCTGCGTCATCTTACCAACAAGCGAGTTATTGAAGCGATTCAGGCGGCTGCGCAAAAGTCGGGATGGGTCTCGCGTCCATCCCCTGCTCCCGTCTCCGATGGGCCGATTGCAAAGGGCCGCGGCGTGGCAGTGGCGACGCGCATCGGTACGATCATCGTAGCGATTTCCGAGGTCGAAGTCGAAAAGGCGACGGGCAGAGTGTCCGTGAAGAAGGTGACGCTGGCTCACGATTGCGGCCTCATCGTCAATCCGGACGGCTTACGCGGACAACTGGACGGCAACATCATGCACGGGGTCAGCCGGACACTGCTGGAAGAATTTCGCTTCGACCCATCAGGTGTGAAAAGCGTCGATTGGGCGAGCCATCCAGTGATTCGCTTCATGCAGATACCCGCCGTGGATGTCGTGTTGCTGAATCGTCCCGAAATCCCGTCGTCAGGCGGCGCGGAGCCTTCAGTCGTGGTGATACCCGCGTCGATCGCAAACGCGGTGTATGACGCCATTGGGGTGCGGATACGGCAGGTGCCGTTCACGCCGCAGAGAGTACTGGCTGCGTTAAATTCGAAAGTGCCGCCACGCGCGTAAAGTGTTTGACCGGTCGAGACTGGGTCGCGACGGATAAAAGTTTCGTAAATCCCGCCCCCATTGCGGGCAGCCGGATCGTAAAGTAGGACGGAGTTTAGCTATGTTGCGGAGTTTACAGATCCCAGGGTTCTTGTGGATGACATTTTCGGCGGTGCTGGTAAGTGCGCCGATGGCCAACGCACAACCCGCGCCTTCACCTCAGCCCGCACCCGTGAAAACGGCTGAACAACAGTACAAGAACATCAAAGTGCTCACCGGGCTTCGAGCCGATCAAATTAACATCACAATGCATGGCATTTCAGCTGAACTCGGTGTCGAATGCGTGCACTGTCATGTTTGGGAAGAGTGGGACAAGGATGTAAAGCCACGGAAGGAAGTCGCCCGCCGGATGATCACAATGGTCCGGGATATGAACAAGACTTACTTCGGCGGGGCGAATGTCGTGACGTGTTATACGTGTCATCGCGGAAATCCGCGTCCGGTCGGCACTGCGACCCTGCCGGACACGCTAGGCTTGCGTGGGCTCACCGAAGCTGCGCCTCCGCTGCCGGTCGAAGAGAAGCCGAGAACGCGTCCGTCTTATCCCTCCGCCGAAGCAATTATTTCGAAATACGTCGAGGCTCTCGGCGGTGAAGCCGCGATCCGGAACGTGACCAGTCGTGTGATCCGCGCGAGGCGAGATCTGCCGACCGCCCCCGCCGGTCTCACTCCGGTGCTTGCCGACGTTGAAATTTATCAGCAGGCACCCAATTTGAACATCATGATCAGCAAGGCCGAAAAATTCACGCTATCCGAAGGTTTTGACGGAGAGGTGGCATGGACCCGCAGTGCGACCGGTGTCCTCAATAATTTGCCGGAGCCAGAACAGCAAAGAGCCAAGCGCCGATCCGATTTTTACGAAAGCCTGAATTTGGCCAAGAACTACGATCGCATGCAAGTTGCCGGCATCGAGAAAGTGAACGGCCACGACGCCTATGTCGTTATAGCCACTCCACGCGGGGATACCGCGGAGCGGCTGTATTTTGACGTGAATACAGGACTGCTTCTGCGGCGATGGTGGTCTTTGCCTACCCTGCTAAGCGCCTACCCGTATCAGATCGACTTCGACGATTACCGCAAGACGAAGAGCGGAGTCCTTGTGCCCTTCGTGACTCGAATGCTCCCTGCAGGCCCGCGCCTGGAAGCAGTCTCTACTTCGACACTGCAAATTATCGAGGTCAGGGATAACGTCCCGATTGAGGCTGGCAAGTTTGCCCGTCCTGAATCGAAAGCTCCTTCAAGCCCAGGGCAATGATCAAGCGAGTTTGACTCACCTGACGGTCTGAGAATCGGCGCGCACATTTAGGGGAACCGCCGGAGGCTGCACACTGCTGGACTTCTTTAGACCCACCAGATCCAGGGCGTGTTCTGGGGCGGGATCCGCCATAAACCATTGCCACACTCGACCGGTTCGCAAATTCTCCGCACTTAACAATGTGATGCCGGCATCGATTCCAATGACGTAGGGACTCACCCAGCCGCTGTTGGGATTAAACGCATCTGCAAACCCATAGCGGCCATAAATATCTTTCCCGTATTTCAAAAGCATGGTGCGCATGGCGGGAATGCAGATATCTGGTGTGAACATTAAGGAACCAGCCGCCGCACTGGGAACCACGGTCCCGTCAATTCGCGGGTGCGACTCAGATCCCCAGTCGGTATAGCCTTGTACGCTGTCGGAGGCAGTGATGCCCCACACATCGGCTGAATATCCTTTGTACTG
Organism: Acidobacteriota bacterium; assembly: GCA_030775415.1. Lineage (GTDB taxonomy): Bacteria > Acidobacteriota > Terriglobia > Bryobacterales > Bryobacteraceae > Palsa-187. Next base: position 11,270 of record JALYJH010000038.1, read on the forward strand.
CGAGGAGAGGCGCATGACGTATTCACGCTGCGCGCGCGTGGCAGCCACTGAATTTGCGTAATAATCCAGGGCTGGGGGCGAACCGCTGGAGCGATCACGGAGATCAAGCCAGGCCTGCGAATACTGGTGGATGAAGAGTGGACCACCTCCGATATAGCTATTGCCTCCAGCAGCGATAAGCGGCAGGTTCCAGGTGCCCCAGGTATCCGCGGGGATTGGATGCGTGGGAGAGCCGATCCCCAGTACATACAGGATCAAGAGCTCGCTGTAAGTATCCCAACGGTAAGGGAGGAATTCCAGCTCAGGCGTCCAGCCGTGTGAAAAATACGTGCTGCTACCGTCCATCATCCACGGAAAATCTACGTCCGCATATATGGCATTGGCGAGGCTGACGATTTCGGGGTCGTCGTGCAAACACTGCCGAACGGTGAGAACGCCAGCCAGGAGCAGAGCGGTATCTATGGAAGAAACTTCACTGTGCCAGGCCCGCTCGCCCGTGTCCGCGTCCAAATAGTGATAAAACCAACCATTCTTCCGCGGCGCTTCTTGCGCCAGAAAGCGCAGGGTAGTCGCGACGCGTTCGCGGGCCGCTTCGTGTCCAATCCAGCGATGATCCTGCGCGATACAGAC
>JALYJH010000039.1 GCA_030775415.1 Acidobacteriota bacterium
CTTTGCTGCTGCCCCTCTCAACGATCCAGGCCGCCCTGAAGGCCGCTGGAAAATATTAGTAAACGGCGAGAATGATATGCTCAAAATGCCTACATGACCGCCCGGACCCGCTTCTGCCTGGTGCTATGCGGCATCGCCGCCTCCGTCACGGCGCTCTACGCATTCCAGCGCGAATTCCGCGTCTACGCCAGCCTCGAAGGCTACGACAACGTCCCCCTGCCTGACGATTACCGCGTCCCCGCCGAATTCGTCTTCGGCCGCCTCATGTATCCGCCCCACCCGCGCGCCCGCTTCAGTCGCCCCATTGGCTTCGGCGGACGCTTCGACTGGCGCGAAGGCGGCACCAGTTGGTCCCAGGATTACCCGCGCGCCGACCGCCAGTTCGCCCAAGCGCTCCGCCGCCTTACGCGCACCGACACGCGCTCCGTCGAACAGCCCATTAACCTCGACGACGGCGACGACGTCTTCAATTGGCCCTGGCTCGCCGCCGGCGAAATGGGCGACTGGAAACTAACCGATGCTCAAGCCGCCCGCCTGCGCGATTACCTGCTGCGCGGCGGCTTCCTTATGCTCGACGATTTTTGGGGCACCGAAGAGTGGGACCGCTTTGAAGAAACCATGAAAGTGATTTTCCCCGACCGCCAAATCGTCGAAATCGACAATCAAGACCCCGTGTTCCACTCAGTCTACGATCTGGATGACCGCTACCAAATCCCCGGCCAATGGGCCTTGATGCGCGGCACCACCTATCGCAACGATGGCTACCGCGACTTTTGGAAAGGCATTTATGACGACCGCGGCCGCCTGATGGTGGTCATGGATTTCAACTCCGACGTGGGCGATTCCTGGGAATGGGCCGACTCCCCGCGCTACCCGGAAAAGTATTCCGCCCTAGGCATCCGCATCGGCGTCAACTACGTCGTCTATTCGATGACCCACTAACGCCCCCGCACCACCGCCGCCTCCCGCAACTTGTCCAATTCCCGCCGTGCAATCGTAGCCCACTCGCTCGACGGATCCAGCTTCAGGTAAGCCATCCAGTGCCGCACCGCCTTCATGTTCTGGTGGGCCCCCTGGTACAGCAGCGCAATGTTGTAATGCGCGTCCGCATAGTTCGGCGAAATCCGCAGCGCCGCCGAATAATGCTCCAACGCGCGCGTGCGATCCCCGCACTCATCGCACAAATTTCCCAGATCGAAGTGCGCGAGCGCGTATTCCGGATCGGTCTCCGTAGCCAGCGTATAATAATGCTCCGCCTTCGTGAAGTTTCGCGTATTGAAATAAATCGTGCCTAGATTCACCAGCGCCCCGGCCGACCGCGGGTCCAGCTCAATAGCCTTCTCGTACGCCTCTATGATCTGCTCCACCGGAGCCCCTGTCGCCTCCAGGTCTAGCCCGCGCTGAAACCAATGCTCCGCTGCCTGGCGTTGATCCCGCTCCGCCCGCGGATTCTCCTTGGGACGAAATTCCAGCAGCCGGCTAAGCTCGCCCGGATCGAAATCCAGCAGCAACTGACCCGACTCCGCCTCCATCGCCAACCCGTCCAGATCCACGTGAATCTTCTTGCCGTCGGCGTACAACTTCAACTGAGTAAGCGGATCGTCCACCCCGCGCAGCTTTTTCGTGAGTGCCTGCACCGCGCGCCGGATCTGTAGCGGAGCCACCTTGCTCTCGCGCAGCTTGATCAGCGTGCGCAGCGCCAGCAATTCGCGGAACGAGTAGACGGCTACAGGCTCCACCAGCTTTTGCCGTTCCCAGCTCTTGAGCTGTCTTTCGGAAACGCGTAGCAGCCGCAACACCGCCTCGCGCGTAAAAGATTGACTCATCGCTGCATGTGCCACGCAAGAATTCTAACAGGCCTGAGGCCAGGACTGATACAACGAAATCGCAGCAACGCCCGCTGCCCCCGCCCGCATGCAATCCTGCGCATTCTCGCGAGTGATTCCGCCCAGCGCCAGCACTGGAATCCGAACGGCTCGCGCTGCCTTGGCTAGCGCGTCCATTCCCCGCGGCTCCAGCCTGGTCAGCTTAGAAAGTGGCGCGAAGACCGGCCCAAACACCACATAGTCGGCCCCTTCCTGTTCGGCGGTACGCACTTCGTCCAGAGCATGGCACGAAACCCCAATTAGAAATCCCTGGGGACTGCACGCCCGCCAGCGCCGCGGAACCGGTGATCCCCCCGGCAAATGGACGCCATTCGCCCCCGCTGCCAGGGCTACGTCCACCCGCGAATTCACTAGAATTTTAGTTTGACCAGGATTTGGCAGCGCCAGCGCGAGCGCCGTCAAATCAAAAAGCTCGCGCGGGGAAAGATCCTTTTCGCGAATCTGAATCCACTCTATCCCCTCCGCAAGATTGCGCGCGATGTTGTCGAGGAAGTTGGTATGGGCCGGCAAAGTCCGGCGGTCGGTGATATAGCACTGCATAGCGCGGCCAGTCGCAGTTTTCAGTGTACGCGCAGCTGTGCTATAAAGGGCACTGCCCTTATGGAAGAGCGAGCTTTTTTCCGCGAGTCCGAAACCACCAAGCCAGCGACGCTGAATTGCCCCTTTTGCCGCACCGCCGACACCTACGACTTGCGCTGGATGCTGCGCAAGAAATTGGACCAGGTCCCGCGCGGCGCCGACGAACGCGATCGGGCCCGCTTCGCCAAATTCGCCAGCTATATGGTTTTGCTTGACGACAAGGCCATGTGCAAAAACATGCGATGCCGGAAACGTTTTGATATTTCGGGCGTTAAAACCATGGCGTTTATTTAACCAGGAGCCCTTTCGGTGAAGCGCGCCTCCCTCTTTTTAGCCTTAGCAGGCCTGTGCTTCGCCCAATCCGTGGAACAAACGTTGAAGCAACTGGAACACGACTGGTCCCAGGCATCCCTGAAAAGAGATCTCGCAACGCTGGACAAAATCATGGCCGACGATTGGGTTTCCATTGACTTTCAAGGGCGCACCTCTAGCAAATCCGAAACCATCGCCAACCTGAAATCCGGTTTACCCGCGACCCAAGCCGCCGGCATTGGCGAAATGAAGGTGCGCGTTTTCGGCGACAGCGCCATCGTCACCGGCAGCGACACTGAAAAAAGCTCCGTGAAAGGCAAGGACGTCGTCGACAAATATTTGTGGACCGATGTCTTCGTCAAACGCGATGGCCGCTGGCAGGCCGTGGCCTCGCAATCCACCAAAGTCGCCCGCTAAACCTCAGGTTAGCAGGTCCGTTTTCGCCAGCGCCATGCATTCGCCCACTTCAATCCAGCCATGCGCGGGCAGCGTCGCGGCTGGCAATCCATTCTTTGCCAGATGCAACCGCATGCTGCGCCCCGCCAGCGGCACGCGCAATTCCGTGACCCGCCCGACCACAATTTCCGCCGGAACGATGCCGCTTTCAAACTCGACTTCGATCTTCAAGCCAGCTTGCGCGCCATCCAATCGCACCGCCACCGATTCACCGTCGCAGCCGTAGAACATTTCCCAAATAGGAGGCGCACCGCCATGCATTGCCCCCGAACGCGCGTCCGGCCGGTAGCGCCCCGCGCCCATCCATTCGAAATACGAGGTGATTTCGCCATCCAGCGTAATGCGAATCGGATTCTGCGGTTTCTCATGAATCTCGCCGGGTTGATCCTGCCTAAGAATCGTGCGCGAAAGCGCCTCCGGGGGAACCAGTCCTAGCGCCCGATAAACGTTCACTAGATGATCGCGGTAAAGCTGATCGAATTCGGGACGGTTGTCCGAGCCATGCTCCGGCCCGAACCACCAATTCCAATCGCTCCCCTCGGCGATCAACAATTCCTCGTAGGCCAGCTTTCGCGCGTGTTCTGGTACATCCGCCGTCTCATCGTAAGCCCGCCGCGCCGCCAGCAGCATCTCCCAAGCCTGATTGTCTTCCTCGGCGCCGATCCAGATGTTGAAATTCGCGTTGATCCACGACCCCGGGAAAATGCCATGCAACGGTTCAGCCGTGAATTTCTCGAGAGCCTCTGAAACCGTGAGCGCCTCGAGATTCGGATCGTCCGTGATGCGGCGGTACAATTCCCGCAGGAAGGGGCGGCCGTTGGCTGCGTACCATTCCCAGGCGTTTTCTCCGTCAAGAATAATCGGCACCAAAGATTCGCGACCCTCAGTATTTTGGCGAATGCGGTCCAGAAAATGCGCCGCCGCCTCGTGCGCGTTCATGCGCGAATATTCGAACCCGATCAGATCGCTCAAATAACGGTCGCGGAAGATCATCCGCATTTGGTGTTCTTCCTGCCGCCACAAATAAGCCTTGTAAGTGACGTCCACGCCCGCATCGCGGTTAAGCGTCCGCGCCAGCACGCCGTTGTCGCTAGCGGCCCAAGTGAAGCCTGCATGCGCCGCCAGCGCCAGTGCGTTATCCGAAACCGAACCTTCCGATGGCCATAATCCAACCGGCGCGACGCCTAATTTGTCGTAGATATAGCTGCGAGCGCGATCCAGTTGCTCACGCGCATCACCCGGGTAGGAGAAACGGCTGGGTAACGGCAGGCCGGGGCTCGCCACAGCGCCGATATTGGAATCGCAGATCAGTGGCAGGATGGGATGATAAAACGGCGTGGTGGAAATTTCGATCTGCCCGCGCGCCCCAAATTCGCGGTAAACCGGGAGCACGCGTGCGAGTGCTTCCTGCTGCTTCCGCGCCATCATGGCTTGGTCCGCCCGCGAAAAATCGCGGCTCTTGCGGATCAGCTCTATCAATTCCGCATCCCGCGCCAGCAGATCTTCGTCAAACCACACCAGGAGATGGTAGATTTGCAGATCGCGAAAATCCTGCGCGGAGAAACGCTCCTTGCGCGCTTGTTTTCCGTGCAATTCAAGATACCGCGGATAGCGCGAGATCAGCCGGTCATAGTTCGCCTGGAAAAAATACTTGAGAATGAAGTTCTGCTGCGCTTCGCTCAAATCCTCGGCACAAGCCAGCGCGCAGTCGAGAAAGGGGTCGGACGCTTTTCCGCTAGCATATTCTTCAATCTGCGCGATCATCGACGGCACCAGATTGAAGGTCTGGTGAATGAACGGAAAATCGGCTAGGATTTCAACCATCCCCGCGTAATCTTTCAGCGCGTGGAGCCGGGTCCACGGCAATTTATATTCTCCGCTCCACAGATCCTTGTAGAACGGCTGATGCATGTGCCAGAGAAAACAGACGGTTGTCATTGATTCAGTCTTTGTGGGGATTCAGTCTTTGCGGGTCATGGGGCGTAGATCGAGCAACGCTTCGACTCGCCGCAAATCATCTACGACGATTTCCGTTTTCGCTGCGTAGCGGCTCTTGGCAACGGCACTCTTGAGCGCCGTCAGCGCTTCGTCGCTTGCGATCTGGACGATGATTAATCGCGGAATATTTCCGTTCAAGTCGGCGGCAAGCATTGACGCGACCGGCTTCGTGAATGGCTTGGCCGCGGGATCGAGGGCCTGCCCGTTGCGCACGAAAACTCCGTAATTCGCAACCGTGAGCCCGGCTGCGCGGGCGTTGGTCCAGAGATAGCCGGCGGGCGGCGAATTGGCCGGGTCAGCGATATCGAAGTTGGGGCGACGCCCGAGCTTCACGGTGAAATCCGAGGCGAGCCCGGCGATTGCACGCATCAGCGCTTCGGGCCGGTTAGCGCGGATGACGTAGATCACGTGCTCGGCGGGAGCGGCTTCCATCTGCGGCGGATCGGTCACTGGCCGGAACATCGTGCCCAGCGGCTCCACCGTGTTTCCTAGTGCGTTGGCGACCCATACGCGATCCCCGCTTACGCGCACAGCTGCCGGATAAGCGCCCGCCGGCAGAAATCCTTCGACGACCCCGCGCACGTCCGAAACGTCCACCGAAGCGACCGCATTCGCATCCGAGCACGCGACATATAAATGTTTCTGATCGGCTGAAAGCGCCAGCGCGCTGGGCGTCATGCCCAGCGGCGAAAGCGGCGCAGGGGCCACGTGAATGGTTTCCGCCAGATTCATGGTTTTGTTGTCGCCGATCGAAACCACAAAAACTTCATTGGTATTTGCGGCAGCGGCAAACAGGCGATACTTGCCGGCCGGCGCGGATTGTCCTTCTTCCGCCGCAGGCAGGTAGGAGCTTAAAACCATATCCGCTGTGTGCGAGCCCAAACGGATACGCCCGATTTCCTCGCCGTTGGCGGCATTGTACTGATAAACCGATGCGTCGGCCCAGCTCGACACAAAATACGAACGTCCATCGGGATGAAACAAGATGCGAAACGGGCGGCGGCCGGATTTGAATCGCTCGATCACGCGTCCCGATTGCGGATTGATCACCACGATTGCATTGCCGAGCAAGTCCGCTGCGTAGATGAGGTGGCCGTCGGGCGACAAGGCGACGTCGCCGGTAAAATCGGCGGCCTTCATTTCACGAATGAGTTTGAGCTCGCCTTGCGCGTAGCTGAATTCGTAAACCACGCCGCGCGATCCGCCGCCGGCGTAAACCGCTTTGCCATCCGGCGCGAACGTCAGGCCTTGCCAGGCATCGGGCAGCGGAAGTTCTCCTCCGTTCACCACGCTGATGGACGCTTTGGTGCCGCCATTCAACACCAGCACTCGGCCATCTGGCGCCACCGCGAGTGACATCGGGAAATCGAGCGCGAATAGGCTAAGCGCCGTCGCAAAAAACAAAACGAGTTTCATCCGGCGAACCTTTGGGCAATGGGCATGCGCCTGCCGACGCCGAAAGCTTTGGTGGTTACTTTCAAGCCCGGCGCTGCCTGCTGACGTTTGTATTCATTGCGATCCACTTTATTGACGATGTCCTGCACTAATTCCAGGGGTAGTCCCAGACTCGCGGCGATTTCGCGAGGCGTGCGGTATTGTTCTACGTAAGCTTCGAGAATCGGATCCAGTACGTCGTAGGGGGGCAGGGAATCGGTGTCCTTTTGATCGGGACGCAGTTCAGCGGAAGGCGGTTTTAGAAACACGTTTTCAGGGATCGCTCCGTCGTGGCGCCGGTTGCCGACCCGTGCCAGCTGGTAGACCAGTGTTTTGGGAACGTCGCTGATAACGGCGAGGCCGCCGCACATATCGCCGTATAACGTGCAGTAACCGACGGCGAGTTCACTCTTATTGCCGGTGGTCAGCACCATCGCCCCGGTTTTATTGGAGAGCGCCATCAACGTGACCCCGCGCAGGCGGGATTGCAGGTTCTCCTCGGTGACGCCGGATTCTGTTCCGGAAAATAACGGCGCCAGCTCATGTTCGAAATGTTCACAGGCTGCGCCGATGGAAACAATCTCGAAGCGGATGTTTAGCTTCTCCGCCATCTCGCGGGCGTCGGTGACGCTCGATTCCGAAGAATAAGGTCCAGGCATGCCAACGCCTGTAACGTTTTCTTTACCCACCGCATCGACGGCAATCACCGCTGTCAGCGCGGAGTCAATGCCGCCGCTCAAGCCGATCAGCACTTTCGAGAAGCCGCACTTGCGGATGTAGTCGCGGGTGCCAAGCACGAGTGCCTGATAGGCGGCCTCGCATTCGTCGGGGAAGTCTTGATGCAGGTCGCCTGTGCCCGCGTCCAGATCGCAAACAGTCAGGTCTTCTTCAAAGGAGCGGGCCGCCGCCATCACTTCGCCCGCGCTGTTCATCGCGAAGCTGGTGCCATCGAAGACCAGTTGGTCGTTGCCGCCCACCTGATTCACGTAGATCACCGGCTTTCCGTAGCGGCGTGCGGCGGCGCGATAAATGTTGCGGCGAATGGCGCGCTTGCCCATATTGTAGGGCGAAGCGTTGATGCAGATCAGCATTTGCGCGCCGGCCTCGAACAGTTCTTCGACGGGGTCGCGCTGGTAGAGACGTTCTTTCCAGAAGCGGCGATCGTTCCAAGCGTCTTCGCAGATCGTCAGGGCCACGGGAACGCCGCGCAGCGTGCACAGATATTCCCGCTCGGCGGGGCGGAAGTAACGCGCCTCGTCGAAGACATCGTAGTTCGGCAGCAGCATTTTGCTCTGCCGGAAGACGATTTCGCCGTGCTCGATCAGGGCGGCGCGGTTGAGGGCGCGCTTGCCGGTTTCGGCTTCCGAATGACCTACGTAACCGCAGATTACGCTGAGGCCCAAGCCTGCGGTTTCGCGAGCCAGGCGGTCGAGCTCGCGCTCGCAACTTTCAAGGAAGGCGGGTTTTTCGACCAAATCGCGGGGCGGATAACCGGTGAGGGAGAGCTCAGGAAACACTACAACCTCGGCGCCGCGAGCGGCGGCATCGCGCGAGGCGCGGGTCATGCGGTCAACGTTACCCGCCAAGTCCCCCACCGTGGGATTCAATTGCGCCAGAGCGATGCGCATGGAATTCTATTGTAACTGGGACGTTGGCTGCGATCATCAGACCGCCAGCGGGCAACTACTTTGACACCATAGTTCTCGTTTTTAGGAGTGGACAGAACCTAAGGCTGGTTTGATGAATCCACGTATTCCGCGCCTGGGGGTGGAGTGAAATGGAACATCGCGTCCTGAATGGCGGGGTCCTTCTTTTCATTCTCAAAGCTGAAGCGCAGGACGGAATTATCTTGGCCTTGGACTTCCAGGCGGCGTATTGTGAAATCCGGAGCAGCCAGGAATGACACTTCCCTGTAAGGCAATTTATCCGACTTGGGGATAGCAGTGATGAAGACCCCACCGTCTTCCGCGTGGGCGTGAAACTCGCGGAAGTCTTTGTTGAAATCCAAGCGGCCCAGCAGGAACGCGAGCGGGGCGCGCATGTCGTCGGTTTCTTGCAGCTTCATCTTCTCGGCACGGTTGTCTTGCGGCGTGTAGGAGTAAATGAACTTGCCGTCCGCTACGAACAGCTTGCCGGCGGGAGCCGTGTATTGCCAGCGCATACGGCCGGGCTTGCGCAGAAAGAGCTCGCCTTTTTCCACGCGCGTGCGGGCTCCTTGTTGATAGCTTTCAGTGAAGGAGAGCTGTAGAGTGTGAGTGCGGTTGTAGCGCTCCTCGATTCCGTGGAGCGTGCGCGGGACGTCGGGAATGTCAGCGGCGCTAAGGAGAAAGGCGCTCGAGAATCCAAGCGCCGCGACGCTTGCGATAGCGCAGGCGGTCGTGCAAACGGTGCGGGCCTTGCTGCCAGAATTCGATTTCATCGGGATGGACACGATAACCTCCCCAGTGTATGGGACGCGGCGGGGCTGCGTTGGGATACTTGGCTGCGAGTTCGGCGTAACGGGATTCCAAGGCCGCTCGCGATTCAATAACCGCGCTTTGGCGGGATGCTAGCGCCGCCAGGCGGCTCTCGCGGGGTCGGGTCGCGAAATAGGCGTCGGATTCGGCGGCGGAAAGTTTGATCACGCGCCCCGTGATGCGGACCTGGCGCTGCGCGGCATGCCAATAAAAGACCAGCGCGGCGTGCGGATTCGACTCCAGTTGACGCGCTTTGCGGCTTTCATAATTCGTGAAGAAGAGGAAGCCGCGGGCGTCCACGCCTTTCAACAGGACCATGCGTGCCGACGGCAGTCCGGCGGGCGTGGCCGTGGCTAGCGTCATGGCGTTGGGCTCGGGGATAGCGGCGCGTTCGACGGCGCGGAACCAGCGGCGGAACTGCCGAAGCGGATCAGGGTGGAAAGTGCGTTCGGAAAGGCGCTGCAAACTTCAGTGTACGCGCTATCGGGTAAGCTGAAGGAGTCATGGAAAAAATCAAGAAAACCGATGAGGAATGGCGTAAACAATTGAGTCCCGAACAATTTCATGTGGCTCGGCAGAAGGGCACCGAGCCGGCCTTCACGGGCAAGTATTGGAATAACCACAACGAAGGTACGTATCGCTGCGCCTGTTGTGGCGCGGAACTGTTTGACAGCTCGACTAAGTTCGATTCCGGCACGGGATGGCCCAGTTTTTACGCGGCTTTGGACCCCAATAGCGTACGCACGGAGACGGATACCAGCCATGGCATGCGGCGTGTAGAAGCGCTTTGTGCTCAATGCGATGCGCATCTAGGGCACGTCTTCCCCGATGGACCGCAGCCGACGGGAACGCGGTTTTGCATGAACTCGGCATCACTGGATTTCAAGAAGAAAGAATAAGCCCGCGGCGTAAAGTTCACTGGCTAGGCCGCCGATAACGCTCCTGTAAAAGACTTTATCGGAGGAGCTTGCCGTGGACTTTGCCGGAGCCTTTTTTAACGGAATTCTGACCATCATCGGATACGTGGTGATCTTTTTCGGCGTGTACAAGGTGTACCAGGTCGCCAGCGATATTCGCGAGATCAAAGAGCTGCTGGTCAACGGCCGCCGCAACCTGCTGCCCGCGGCGTCATTGGTACCTGCTAGTGCGCCTGGGCTGGCGCCGGAGATCGCGAAGGATTTATTGGCCGAAGATGCTGCCACGGCTTATGCCCAAAGTCTGCTGCGTGCCGTGAACCCCGAAGCACGCGCGGTCCAGCAAACGCAAGAAGTTCGATAAGTCTTCTTCACTTTTGTTACACTGAAGTTTCCTGCTATGCGCTTCGGTGTCGTCGTGTTTCCGGGTAGCAATTGCGATCACGACGCTTGGTATGCCGTATCGCACAATCTAGGCCACTCGGCCGAATTCATCTGGCACGATTCTAAGACTCTGGGGGCTGTCGATGCAGTCATCCTGCCCGGCGGTTTTTCCTACGGCGACTATTTGCGCTGCGGGGCCATCGCGAAATTCTCGCCGGTGATGGCGGCTGTGCGCGAGTTTGCCGATACCGGGGGACTAGTTCTAGGAATTTGCAACGGTTTCCAGGTACTGGTCGAAAGCGGTCTGCTGCCCGGAGCGTTGCTGCGCAATCGCGATTTAAAGTTCGTGTGCCGTCCCGTGACGCTGCGCGTCGAAACCACCAATACGCCGTTCACCAGCGCTGCTACCAAGGGGCAACTGATTAAGGTTCCAGTGGCGCATGGTGAGGGCTGTTACTTTGCCGAAGACGCTACGCTGACCATGCTGCGGCACGACGATCGCGTGGTGGTGCGTTACGTAGATAATCCCAACGGATCGCTCGACGACATCGCGGGCATTTGCAGCGAGAAGCGTAACGTCATGGGGATGATGCCGCATCCGGAGCGGGCTTCCGATGCGCTCCTCGGCTGCACTGACGGCAAAGTGATTCTGGAGTCTATGATTCTTTCCCTCTCGGCTGCCGCTGCATGAGCGACTTGACGGCGGCGGAACTCGACAAGGTTCGGTCCATCCTCAAGCGCGAACCTAACGAAACGGAAACGGGCATTTTCACGGTGATGTGGAGCGAGCATTGCTCGTATAAGAGTTCGCGCATTCATCTGCGGAAGCTGCCCACTAACAGCGATCGCGTATTGGTGGGCCCCGGCGAAAACGCGGGCATCATCGATATCGGCGCCGGTTACGCCATTGCTTTCAAGATTGAGTCGCACAATCATCCTAGTTTTATCGAACCCTTTCAAGGCGCTGCTACCGGAGTCGGTGGTATTTTGCGGGACATCTTTACCATGGGAGCGCGCCCGATCGCGCTGATGGACGCGCTGCGCTTCGGGCGCTTGGACGATCCGCGGAATGGCGATCGCAACCGGCGTATTCTCGAAGGCGTCGTCGGCGGGATTTCGCATTACGGGAATTGTTTTGGCGTGCCTACGGTGGGCGGCGAAACGGTGTTTGAGTCCTGCTACAACGGCAATCCGCTGGTGAACGTGTTTGCGCTGGGGGTGTTTCGTCATGACGAAATATTCTTGGGGCGCGCCACCGGCGTGGGCAATCCGGTCATTTATGTAGGCGCGAAGAC
>JALYJH010000040.1 GCA_030775415.1 Acidobacteriota bacterium
GTGGAACGATCCAAGGACGCTAATATGGACAGTTGCTGCGATTGTGAGTGCGAGCATAAACAGGCTTGTGTGCCACGCCTTTGCGCGCCAAGACTTTCATTATACCCCGCTACAATGGAAAAGATGACGCTCGTCTTCGATGCCCTGCTGCTGATTTCGTTTGGGGGGCCCGAAAGCAGCGAGGACGTTATCCCTTTCCTGGAGAATGTTTTACGCGGCAGAGACGTCCCTCGGGAGCGGCTGCTCGCGGTAGCGGCCCATTACTACCATTTTGGGGGCCGCAGTCCTATAAACGACCAAAATCGGGCCCTTCTCGCGGCTTTGGGGAAGGCAGTGAAGATCCCGATTTACTGGGGGAACCGCAACTGGCATCCGTTGCTGGCCGATACGCTCCGCGAAATGCGCGACGACGGCATCAAGCTTGCGATTGCCTTCCCTACTTCGGCGTTTGGGTCGTATTCGGGCTGCCATCAATACCTGGAAGACATTCAGCGCGCCCGGGCAGAGGTGGGCGAGGGAGTTCCGGAGATCATGAAGATTCCGCCGTTTTCCGGCCATCCGCTGTTCCTGGAAGCTATGACAGACCGAGTGCGGGCCGCGCTAGCCGAATTGCCGGGGGCGCGAATAGTGTTTACTGCGCACAGCGTACCGGTTTCGATGGCGCAGGCAAGTCCGTACGTGGAGCAATTGGAGAGGGCCTCACGGCTGGTTGCGGAAGCAGCGGGCGCCGGGGAGTGGACCTTGGCGTACCAAAGCCGTAGCGGGGCTCCGGCGCAGCCTTGGCTAGGGCCGGACATCTGCGATTATTTGCGGGAATCGCCCGCCGACACGATCATCGTGCCGATCGGGTTTTTGTCGGATCACATGGAAGTGATTTACGACTTGGACACTGAGGCGCGGCAGGTGTGCGACGAATTGGGCATCCGCATGGTGCGAGCAGGAACGGTAGGTACGCATCCGGCGATGATCCGGATGATTGGGGAACTGATCGAGCGGGAACCGGAACCTTGCGCTTCTGACTGCTGCCCGGCGCCTCAGCGGCCGGCAATCAAGCGGTAGACTTCGCGCTTCGAAAGGCCGCGCTGTCTGGCAACGTGCTTGATAGCTTCCATGCGCGGGAGCCCTTGCTGTTCGGCGGCCAAGACGGCTTCTTCGAGCGGAGTGTCATCGAGATCGAAGGCGTCGGTCTTACCGATCAGAAGTGTGATTTCGCCTTTCACGGATGGGCGGGAGGCAAGTTCTTTGCGCACTTCTTCCGCGGTGCCCCGTAAGAACTCTTCGTGCAATTTTGTGAGTTCCCGGGCGACTACCACGGGGCGCGCGCCCATCACGGCCGTGACGTCTTCGAGGGCTTCCAGAATGCGGTGCGGAGTTTCGTAGAAGATGAGCGTTCCGGTTTCGGGCTTCAGTTGTTCCAGGAGTTTTCTTCGCTGCGTGGACTTGGGGGGCAAGAATCCGCAGAAGCGGAAGGCATCGGTCGGCAGTCCGGCGGCGCTTAATGCGCCGACCGCGGCCGAGGCCCCCGGTATCGGAACTACTGAAACGGACGCGGCGATGGCGGCTTCCACCAGACGATACCCGGGGTCAGAAATTAGAGGCGTTCCGGCGTCTGAGACGAGCGCACCGCTTCCGCCCATGGTGAGCTTAGCGGCCAGCTCTGCGGCGCGGCCGGATTCGTTGTGGTCATGATAGCTAAGCATGGGTTTCGAGATTCCGAAATGCTCCAGCAGCTTGCGGGACTGGCGGGTGTCTTCGCAGGCTATCCAATCCACTTCGCGCAAGATGCGCAGCGCGCGCAGCGTGATGTCTTCCAGATTGCCAATCGGTGTCGCGACGATATAGAGGATTCCAGGCATCGTAGTACGATGAAACGGTAACTGAAATGGAGACTCGGACACAAGATCCCGCTGGTTACTACATCTGGGAAGTTCCCGGGCAGCCGGTGATTGTGCACATGCGTCTGGACGTTGTCGACCGGCTGGCCGCGGAGGTCATGCGCGGGTTTGGAGCTGTTCCAAAGCGCGGCGCGGAGGTGGGCGGTGTGCTGATCGGAACTACGCGTGGCACGGCAAGGCCGGACTCTCCGGCGATTGTGCGGGTCGATGACTTCGAGGCCGTGCCATGCCAATACCGGCGTGGGCCTTCGTATTTGTTGACGGAAGAAGACGGACGCGAGTTTGAAGATAGCCGGCATCGTCTGCAGGCTGGCTCTTCGCCATCGGCTTACGCAGTGGGGTATTTTCGCAGCCACACGCGCGACGGCTTTTCTCTCGAAGCGGAAGACCTGGAACTGCTCGACCAATATTTTCCTGGACCGGCGATGGTGGCGCTGCTGATTAAACCCTACGCCACCCGAGTCAGTGTCGGAGCGTTTTTCGTTCGCGAACATGGAAATTTTCCGGAAAAGAGCCCGCTGGAGTTTCCTTTACGGCGTCGCGAGTTGCTGGGCGAAGAGGCTCCCGGGCGACGTCCGCTGGAAGAAGGCAAAAGAGTCGAGCGCCGCCCGCGGGCCGCGGAGGAGAATCCGCAGACTGCATTTGGATTTTCTGAAGCACCGCCAGTTGCCGAATCAGTGAAAGCGTGGCGCAGCGGCTGGGTATGGTTGCCGCTCACCTTCTTGTTTTTGCTGTTAGGAGTGGCGCTGGGATACCAGCTGGCGCAAACCATGGGGGCTCGCGCGGCTGCGGCGGCGGCCCAGGATTTGTCACTGTCCTTATCCGCGAAACGGAATGAAGACAATCTCAGTGTGACCTGGAATCGCTTTGCACCCTCGGTTCGCGCGGCGCAGAAAGGTCTGCTGGAGATCGACGATGGCGGCTACACGAAACCGGTTTCGCTCGACGCGGCGCAGTTGCAGAACGGCAGTCTGATTTATCACAACGCTACCAATGCTGTGCGGTTCCGCTTAACGGTGTATCCGCAGGCGCGAGTCAGCGTGGTCGAGACCTTTGAGTGGAAACAGTAGCCATTACTCGGACCACACTGCGATTGTTAGCGTTGCTCATGGTTTCTTTCTCTGCTTGGCTAGGCGGCTTAAGACTGCCAATTGCTCCAACTGTTCTTTGAGTGGACGCGCGGGAGTCCCCCAAACGGTTTGCCCGGCGCGGACGATTTTGGACGTCAGGATGCCGCTGCCGGAGCCTACGACGGCTCGCGATTCGATGCGGGCTTTGTCGCCGACGCCCACTTGGCCGCCAATCACGGCGTAATCTTCGACCACCACTCCGCCGGAGAAGCCCGTTTGCGCGGCCACCACCACGTTGCGTCCGATGGCGCAGTTATGGCCGACGTGCACCATATTGTCAAGTTTGCTGCCGTCGCCGATGGAGGTGACGCCGAGGGCGGCGCGGTCCACGCAGGAGTTGGCTCCGATTTCGACGCGGGAGCCAATTTCGACGCGGCCAATCTGCGGGAAGTTTTCCCAGATGCCATGGGTCAACACGTAGCCGAAGCCATCGGCTCCGATAACGCAGCCGGAGTGCAGGACCACTTCCGTGCCCAGGATGACATGGCTATAGATCGTCACGTTGGGATGCAGCGTGCACTTCTCGCCGATCACCACATAATCGCCGATGACCGAACCCGCGCCAATAGACGAGCCCGCGCCTATGCGCACCCCCGCGCCCAGGACGACCAGAGGACCTATGTGGGTTCCGGGTTCAAGGATTGCGCCTGGGCCGACGACGGCGGAGGGATGGATACCGGGAGGATTTTCGATCTTGGGATGGATTTTCGGGATCACCCGCGCGGCGGCGGCGCGGGGGTGCGGCGTGCGAACCACTGTACGCTGCGTTGAATTTTCGAAATCAGCGGGAACCAGCAGGCAACCGGCGGCCGAGGCCTCGGCGCGTTTGAACGCTCGCGCGCTGGATACGAAGGAAAGATCGTCGGCGCCAGCGTCTTCGAGGGCCGTGACGTTGCGCAGCATGCGATCGCCGTCTCCTTCAAAGGCGGCATCGAGGAAGGCCGCTATTTCTCTAACGCGCACCAGTCCAGTATGCCATCCGGGCTGGGGCAAGAGCAGGCGTTCCCTCTGAGGTGGCTATGGCCAGGCTGACCATTGAGGGAACGCCCGATGCACGATTCGGAGGAGTTCGTGCTGCCTTGTTAGTGCCGAACTAGCGGGAAAAATCTCACTCTGTCTCAATTCGTTTTATGTTTCCCCGGATGAAGACAGCTGTAATGGCTCCTCTGGAATGGGCGTCCGCAGAGAAGTCGGGAAGTAAGGGATTTTGAACTTTGCGGAAGGCCGCTGTAAGCACTCAGGAGAGCTTTGACGAGCACCGGGTTCCCGGCAACTAGACGACGCGCGTGGCGACGTTGACAGTGGTCAACACGCCGCCCGCCGCGAGAAAAGCCGCCGTCATTGCAGAAGAGTCTGCGTCCCTGAGGCCGCACACGGCGTCCGTAACTATTTCGACGCGCTTACCGGTCTTGAGCAGGCCGAAGGCGGCGAATTTTACACAGATTTCGGTGACAACGCCGTAGACCACGTAGCGCTCGGAAGCAAAGCGGTCGAGCAGGGCGGCGACATTTACGTTGGTGAAACAATCGAGGGTTTGTTTTTCCAGCAAAAATTGTTGGGCGTCCACGTTCAGTGCAACCCTGGTATTCGGGATTATAATGCGCTTCGCCAGCAGCGTGGCTTCCGGCTTCTGCTGACCAATTGTCTCAACTACGCAGTGCGGGGGCCAGGCTTTGAATTCCGGGTCATCTTCGAAGTGAGCATCGGTAGTCGAGACCAACGGGATCGCCTGTGCTCCGGCGAAGCGATTCAATGTGGCGACCTGCTCGACTATTTTTTCGGCGCCAGGAACGTAAAGCGCGCCGGCGGGATAAAGGAAATCGAACTGCGTGTCGACGTCGAAGAACACCGTTTTCATCCGGCGTGCTCCTTGCGTACAGTTTCGTCTAATTGTCTGAGCGCAGGGCTCAGTTCAACGCGCCATGCGCCTTCCACCTGGAACAGGCTATGACAGGGGGCGGGGAGGCGCATCAGGCGCTCGGCGGCGTAGCGTCTCACTTCGGCTGTGGTGGGCAGCGGTTCTACCAATTTGCCTCCTAAGATAACGGGGCGCTGGAGAGCTTCCACTGTTTCGCTACCGCAGGAAATGCATTCGGTGGAGCGGCCCAGGACATCGTGACCGGAATGGCGGAAAATTTGCTTGGCTCCGGGGAGCGTGTGTTTTTCGTGGCTGAACTTGGCAGTGTAGCGGTGCTGCTGGCTGGTTTCCATTTCCACCATTTTGTAGATCACGCCCAGCGAGGGCGCGTCGGCGGAGGTCGCTAGGTCGGTGCCGACCCCGAAGACGTCGATGGGCGCCTGGGCGGCTACCAGCTCGTGGATCTTGTACTCGTTGAGTTCCCCGGTTGCCATGATTTTGGCGTCGGGCAAGCCGGCGTCATCCAGAATCTTGCGCACTGCCGGGGCGAGCTCAATTAAGTTGCCGCTGTCGAGGCGCACTCCCCATAGAGGGCAGCCTAGCGACGCAGCTAGCTTTGCGCCTTCGAGGGTGTCATAGGTATCGATCAGGTAGGTGGTGCGCTCGCCTAATAACTTTTGCAATTGCTCAAAGGCGGCGCGCTCGCTGGGGAAGGACATGACCCAGGAGTGCGCGGCGGTTCCGAACACGTGGGCCTTATAACGGAAGCCGGCTTCCACGTTACTGGTGCCGACGCAACCGCCAATGTAAGCTGCGCGTCCGGCCAGGACCCCGGCTTCGGGTGAGTGCGCGCGGCGCGTGCCGAATTCGACCACGTCGCGTCCGAGAGCGGCTTTCACCACGCGCGCCGCTTTGGTGGCGATGGAAGATTGGAAACCGATCATCGCCAACAGGTACGTTTCCGGGATCTGCGCTTCGATCACGGGCGCGCGCACGGTCAGAAACGGCTCGCCCGCGAACACAGGAGTCCCTTCGGGGACCGCGAACACGTCACCGGTAAAGCGTAATCCGGCCAGCATGTCGAAGAACGCTGCGCTTGCGTATTTGAATTGCGGGATGCCGCGGAGGTAGGCGATTTCTTCCGCGGTGATGCGGAAGTTCAGCAGGTAGTCGACGACCTGAGCGAGTCCGGCGGCCAAAATAAAATTTCGATTGTAGGGCAGGCGCCGGACTGACAGTTCGAAAGTCGCGCGGTCTTGTGTTTTCCCGGCTTCGAAATAGCCAGCAGCCATGGTGAGCTGGTAAAGATCCGTGGTCAGGCCGAGGCCCACTACTTTTTCTTTTCCGGCTGGGCTTCCCGTACGTCGCCCACTGCCTGGCGCAATTCGCTGACCGTCTTGGCCTCCAACTCATAGAATGACGCATCGCCCCCGTGGCGCGCCAGGAAATTGCCGCCGGAGGCCGCGGGCGCGATTTCCACCTGCTCGCGCATCTTTCCTTGATTCGACACTACGGTGAGAGTGACCACGGGCGTAGTGAATCCGGCGTCGGCGAATTTTGTCGCGGCGAGATCGCGCAGGCGGTCGATGAAGGCTTGCACGCTGGTGGAGTCCAGCTTCTTGCTTCCGGACAACCAGGTATCGCCGGCCTTATTGTAGATCGAGGTCTTAGCGCCATCGATCACTTCTATGTGCGTCGGATCGCTGAAGCCGAAGTCGAATATTTTCTTGTTGCGATAGTTGTCAACGAGCTTATCTAGGCCGTCACCTAATACTTTCGAAACTTTGTAGACGCCTCCGGCAACGCTCGATTTTGCGTAGTAATCGTCTTTGGATTTGCGGATTTCGAGCGTCTTGGTGCCATCCTGATCGGTTACTTTGGCGACGACCAGGGGGGCGGCTGCTGCAAAACCGGAAGCAATTTTTTTGTCGTCCTGGATGCCGCTCAAATCCATGTCTGCGTTTTTGAGGCGCTGGATAAGGTCGTCAGTCTGGATACTGTCGGCACGCATGATTTTAGGTTTGTCGATTTCCCATTCACCTTCGCCCTTCTTGACGAATTCGTAAGTCTGCTTCTGCGCGCTGATTTCAATGCGGTTTAACGTGTCCTGCGTGAAGGGCAGCAATCGCTTATCGCGGAGGTCCTTGGCTTCCTTGTCGAAGGTGCTCTTGAAGGAGCTCGCCATGGTGAAGAGGCGCGGGTCGCCATCCAGTTTGGCGTAAACCGCGCTGCCTTCCGGCGTGTTGTCGCCGATTAAGAGCCGGGAAGTTTTGCCGTCCTTCGTGGTGAAGTTCACCGCGATCAAGGGGGGAGCCAGTCCGTAGGCCTTAAGATCGGTCACGTTGGGATCGACCACGCGTTCCGAGTCGAGCCGCGATGCGGTGTTGGTGAGGGCTGCGACGGCCACCGAATCAGCAGGCAGGGGCTTGGGAGAAGTCATCTCCCACTTGCCGCTCGCGTTGAATTGAACTGTGATCGGGCCCTCGCCGCGGTGCACGATTTGAACCTGCTTCACGGAGTCCGCGGGGATGGCGACAATCTTCGGCGCAACATCCGCGGTGGGCTGGCCTTCCTTGGCCTTCTCCTGCCGATTCGACCACCACACGGCGATCCCCAAGCCGGCCAGCAGGACGCCGGCCAATACCATCCGCCCCCACTTCATAATGTCAACGCCGTTTCCACCACACACTCAATCCGGAGGCCAGGATCAGCAGCGGAATGGCCAGCACGCTCGAATAAAACGCCAGCCTCATCTGATTGGCAGTCATCGTGAGACGCCGATCCTCCGGCTCTTTCGGTCGAATAGAAATCAAGTCTTCGTCTGCCGAGAGCCAGTTCATCATGTTCAAGAACAAGTCGCGATTTCCAGCCAGGCGCAAATACGAATTCGCGACCCAACTGGACGATCCCACCACCACAAATCTTCCGCCGCCGGTGCTGAAGGTTCCCGCTGCGCCCAGGATAAATGGCCCTTTTTTGTCGTTGGGCGATGGCTTAATCTCGGCTGACGCCAGGTTGGTGGTAGCGAAAGCATCGTCCGTCGATTCGAAAAGTTTCTCAACGGTAGTCTTGGCGCCATTTTTGATTTCAAGAGAGCGGGCGATGGGGAACCCCGATGCCAGACGTTTCATTGCGCCGACGATAGGGTGCGTGCCATAAGTGCTGACCAGCGCGATTTCGGGACCCAAACCGTAGAGCTGGCCTACGCCGCTGGTATCGAGCACCAGGTCTTTATCTGCGGTAACACCCCAAGTGGACAGCACGCCGACTAACGCTGGATTTTCATCAATGTTCTGCTTGGCGAATTTGAGAGGGGGATCGAGCATGACGATCGCTTTGCCGCCGTTTTCCACGTAGCTCTTGAGGGCGTCCACCGCTGGCTGCAAGTAATCGCGCGCGGGACCGCCGACGATCACCATGGTGCAATCTTTGGGGATCTCGGGCTTCTGCAGGAGGTTGATGCTTTGGGTCTTGTAGTTATTGCCTTCGATTAGAGTTTTCAATTGCCCGTAGCCCGTGCGGTCGGAGTCTTCGAGCGTGTGCTCGCCTGCGCCTTCGGTGAAACAAGCTAGTTTGTCGCCGGTTTTGAGTGCCCGGACGAATGCTCCAGTCACCTCTTCTTCCGATAAGCTCTTGGCTTCCTGCGTCTTGCCCCCGGTCTGGACCAGCACTGCGCCCCGCCGGGTGACGCCGGCGGCGCGAGCTTGGGTGATATTTTTCTCCAGATCCTCGTAGTGGACTTCAATTTTCGGCGAGAGATTCTTATAGCGGTCCAGTAGATCGTGCGCAGCTTGAAACTGGGTCGGCTGATCCCAATAGGAAATACTGACGTCCTGCTTTAGATTTTTTGCGATTTTGACGGTTTGATCGGAGAGTGTGAACTGCTTGCTGCTCGTGGTGTCGTAGGTTTTGTTATAGCGGTTGGCTAAGAAATTGAGGACGCCGACGACCGCGACGACAATCAAGACGTAGACGGCTGTGTAGGCGGCAAACTTAGTTTGTCGTGCCTTCATCCAGGAATTGTTGGGCATGGGTTAGGCCCTCCAGCGCAGCGATTCAAGCGATCGCGCGGTTAAAAATAAACCGATGAAAATCATGGAAGCGTAGTAGAGGACATCCTTTGCATCGAGGACGCCTTTGGAAAACGAATCAAAGTGCTGCGTGACGGAGAGATAGGCCATCACTTTCGCGAAGGCGGAATCCTGGAAGGACGATACCCAGTCAATTACCCACAACAGCAGAAGAACGCTGAAGGTCGCGACGGCGGCGACGATTTGATTGCGCGTGCAGGAGGAGATGTAAGTGCCAATCGCGAGCAGGCATCCTCCTTGCAGTAGCAGTCCCAGATAGCCCACGATTATTGGGCGCCAATCTGGCTTCCCGTAGGCGAATAACGTTGCCATGCTCACGAGCGATATGCCCAGCATGGCGGCGTAGAGCACCACCGCGGCCAGCCATTTCCCCAGGATGATTTCCATGTCAAGTATCGGGGACGTAGCCAGCAATTCGAACGTGCCGGTGCGTTTCTCTTCGGCGAAGAGGCGCATGGTGATGATGGGGATGAAGAACAATCCAATTACGGCGAGGTTTGAGAGGAGCGGGCGGATCATCTGGTCATTGACGCTCATAGGGGCGCTTTGCCCTTGCATTGAGCTTTGGATGCTGTAGGTAACGAACGAGACCACGTAGGCGTAGAAGAAGTAACCCGTGATCACGGCGAAGAAGAACATGACCCCGTAGGCGATTGGCGAACGGAAATAGCTACTTAACTCTTTGCGGCAGATCGTAAGTGTGTTCATTACCGCATTTCCTCCGCGCTTACGGTCGTGGCTTGGGCAGCATTTATATCGGCTTTCGGAGCACCTGTCAACTCGAGGAAGATCTCCTCCAAACTTAAACCCACCGCGTGCAGCTCCTGCAGATTCCAACCGCCTTCGATAACGGCGCGGGCCAGCTCCGGGCGGACGTGCTGGCCTTGCTGGCTTTCCACTGTGAATGCCAGGTTGCCGTCATGCGCATCACGCATCATCACGCGGCTGACACCTTCGACGCGTTCCAGGCGTTCCTGAATTTCCGGTGCGCTGAGCGCCATTCCGTTGCGGACGCCGATTTCGACGGACACGGTTTCGGCTCCGCGCAGGCGGCTGGTCAGGTTTTGCACGGTGTCGGTGGCTACCAGCTTGCCCTTGGCGATAATAATGACGCGCTCGCACAACTGCTCCACTTCAGGGAGAATGTGCGTCGAAAGAATAATCGTGTGGTCCCCGGCCAAGCCTTTGATCAGATCGCGAGTTTCGATGATCTGTTGGGGATCAAGTCCGGAGGTTGGCTCATCGAGGATGAGAACGTCCGGATTGTGGATGATGGCTTGGGCCAAGCCAACGCGCTGGCGGTAGCCTTTGGAAAGCTTGCCGATCAGGCGGTTTTTGACATCGGCGACGGAGCATTTCTGGGCCACTTCGTCGACGCGCCGCGGCAGACTCTCCCGGGGGACGCCTTTGAGGCGGCCGACATATTCGAGGTACTCGACAACCTCCATTTCGGGATAGAGGGGAGGCGTCTCCGGCAGATAACCGATGCGTTTTTTGACCTCCATCGGCTGTTCCAGCACGTCAAATTCAGCCACGCGCGCCGTGCCGGAAGTGGGGGGTAAGAAGCAGGTGAGCACCCGCATGGTGGTGGTCTTGCCTGCCCCGTTTGGGCCCAGGAAGCCGACGATCTGGCCTCTTTCTACTTTGAAAGAGATATTGTCGACGGCGACGTGGTTGGCGTACCGCTTGGTCAATCCTTCGACTGTGATCATAAGGAAATAGGTTAGACGAATGAGAGCCCTGTCTCGTTAGCAGCTCCGCATGGTTTAGTCTGGCGAGCGGCGCCCTTTGGCAACCGCCGATAATCATGATAGTGTCGCCGCTAACGAGGTGTCAATCGGGCGGGCGCTGGGTCTGATCGTCGTCCACGGGAGCACATACAACATCACTCTTCATAAAACGGCTTCGTGTGAACAGCGTGATTACATAGCGGGGCACAGGATTCCTCCCCTTATCAGTCGCGGTGAACGGTGTCGGGCGCAAACGCGGGGATACAGACTGCCATGTATTCGGCTCCCTCCGGAGTACTATAGCGAACCCATTCGCCTTTGCGCGCGACGATGGCTTGGCCGGCCTTCACTTCAGTGACGCCCGCTTCATGATCGACTCGCATCATGCCTTTGAGGACCACGGTGTATTCATCGAAATCCGGACGCTGGCCCGGCTCGGACCATCCGGCCGGACTGCGCATATGGGCAATGCTGGCTTGGGCATCTCCGGAGTTTACGCGGCCGATGTACTCGTCGATGATCTTGTTTCCCGGGACTGGAATTTGCGTCGCAGCTTCGATTAGCTTAGGCATCATTCATAGCGTAGCGATTCGACGGGAGCGATGCGCGTGGCGCTGCGCGCGGGGTAGAGTGTGGCAAGCAGGCTCACCGCGATGGCCGCGATGGCGATCCATACCGCGTCGAAGGCGCGCGGCTCAAAGGGGACGAAGGCAATGGAGTACACCTGCTGATCGAGTTTGACCCACTGATAGCGCTCC
>JALYJH010000041.1 GCA_030775415.1 Acidobacteriota bacterium
ACGCCGCTACAGATCGCGGCGTCATTAGGGTTGTGTATCCAGGAACACCAAGAGGAAATGGAGACCGCTCGACAATTTGCAAAGCGCCGCCCCGATCTGGTTATAGGTGCCACCATTGAGCCAGTCACAACGCAGGCGCCGCCTGCGGCCGAGCAATCCACCCAACCCACCACCAGCAAGCCAGCGAAGGCACGCGCGCGCGGAAAGCGCGAAAGAAGGTGAAGCATGCCGCGTAAGGCTCGAAGGGAGGCGGCCACGCCCATCGATCCGTCGACACTCTACTCGCTCGCCCCGCTCACGGACGCCGAGCTAGAAATCTTGCGAATGGCCGAAATGATGATCCGACGCCGCAAGTTGCGTCTGCAAGTATTGTCAGAAGCAGATGCTGTTTCTTGGGCCTGGAACGCCTTCATTGAGGCTTTGGGTGAATTGAAAGCCTGCATCGAAATAGGGTTAACTCCAGGCAACACCGTGGAATTAACAGAGTCACAAATGCGAATGAAAGAATCTATCGTAAGAGACTATCAGAACACCCACGGCGGCAGGCCAATCGAATACACCACTGTTCTGAACGAAATCGACAAACTGTCACTTGACGGGATCGGCACGCAGGAACTCATTTTCAGGTTGCAGGGCGACGCCGCGAAACCAAGGGTCCACTACGCGGAATCGTGGACGGTCGAAGCTTCTGGCTTGTTCGACGTGAAGGCGGCTCGCACTTGACCATAACACAGCCCCAGCCAGCCGCTTAAATTCGGCCCAGTGCCAGCGGAGTTTTTGCGAGCGGCGTGGGCCTTCCGGAAGGCGCGAGCCTACTACTGCTGATCGCTTGCGCCGTTGCGGACTTGAACCTCAACGGCCGCCAAGCGATCCCCGCGGGTGCCGTCGTCTAGCCAAAACCAACCTTCATCGCCGGCCAGCGGCGGTTCGCCGATCACTCTACTTCCGTGGAAAAACCAGCCGCCGCCTTCATTCCACACAATGCCGTAGAATTTGCGAGTGTCAAAGAACTTAACCGTGCCCTGCATTTTACGTTGAGAGAAACTCGCCCCGCGCTTGCGCGTCCTGCTCTTCGGCGATCTGTAGAAGCCGGTAGGCGAGCCTACGCGCCTGCCAGGTGGACAAGCATATTCCGGGACAGGGCTCCCCTTTTTCATCGAGCGAAATGGCACCTGCCGAAAGGTAGAGCATTACTCCCAGCGTCCTATCCTGGAAGATGCCAGGCCCGCAGTTGATGACCGCGAAGGGGGTCGGCCGTAGCTTCTGATCGGTTTCCATGATTTAGCCAGTGATCAATCCAGGTTGTTGAAATAGCACAGTATTGGCCATCCTTCCATTGGAGTTCTGCTGAGCCGCATTGAACTGACTCTGGACGAAGCTCGGTGTGACGAAACTCCCGCGCATCGCCTCTCCCGCGTTCTGGCCGTCGAAAGCTAAGGTCACGTATGTCGGCCCCGGAGACGGATACACGCTGGGGCTGCCGCCGCCAGCTACCGGCAAGTTCGATTGCTGAACCATAGCGTTCCCAATTTGTAGGTCTGATCTTGATACAGACGGCCACCCATTTCAGAGAGTGACGCCCCCATTGGCGTCATAGGCCTTAGCGGCATCTTGCCGAATTGGCCGGTGCCCTCCGTGCCAACATCGATGAGACAGAATCCGCGGCCATAATTACAGAGCGGGGTGGCCAGGAGAATCATCGTGAGTGAAGCCAGAATGGCAGTCCCTTTTGTAGCCAGTTCGCCTGATCCGGAAGTGCCGGAGAAGGCACAGCGTCGCAAGTTCAGCGCGGAGGAAAAAGAAGCGGATTCTGGAAGACGTGGATCGCGCGACGGGGCACGGCGGCATCGGCGCCGTGCTGCGGCGGGAAGGGATTTATTCCTCGACCTTGCACGCTTGGCGGAAGGAGCGCGATGCCGCTGTGCACAAGGCTTTTTCTCAAAAACGGGGTCCGCAGAGTCGGCGGAATCCGCTGGTCGGCGAGAACGAAAAGCTGCGGCGCCAGAATCAGCGCTTACAGGAGAGCTGGAGAAAGCCCACATCGTCATCGACGTTCAAAAAAAAGTGGCCAAGCTGTTGGGTCGTCCGCTTCCAGAGATCCCCATCACGGAGAAGTGATCATGACCGCTCTGGACCAACTCCGTCCTTTGGTGGGCGTGAAGCAAGCCTGTCAAGCACTGTCGGTTCCGCGTGCCACCTGGTACCGGCGTCGGAGACGCCGTCTCTCTCCTTGGCCTGTGGCCGCACGCCGGCATTCATCTCGGGCGCTTTCAGAAAACGAACAGTCCGCCGTGCTGGCGTGTCTTCATGAGGAGCGTTTTCAGGACTGCTCCCCCGCGCAGGTCTACGCGGCCCTGCTCGATGAAGGCCGGTTTCATTGCTCGATTCGCACCATGTACCGCTTGCTGGCAACGCATGGCGAAAGCCGCGAACGCCGTGATCAACTCACCCCATCCCCCGTATCAGAAGCCGGAACTGCTGGCCACCCAAGCCAACCAGTTGTGGAGTTGGGACATCCCAAGCTGCGCGGCCCGGTAAAGTGGACCGCCTACCACCTCTACGTCATTCTGGATGTTTTTAGTCGCTACGTCGTCGGTTGGATGATCGCCCCCCGCGAAAGCTCCGAACTGGCCAAGCGGCTCATCCAACATAGTTGCCACTCGCAGAACATCGCGCCCGGCCAACTCACCGTCCATGCGGATCGCGGTTCTTCCATGAAATCCAAACCAGTGACCTTGTTGCTGGCTGACCTGGGGCGTCATCAAGACCCACAGCCGTCCGCATGTCTCTGACGACAATCCGTATTCGGAAAGCCAGTTCCGCACCTTGGAATACCGCCCAGGTTTCCCCGACCGCTTCGGCCTCCATAGAAGACGCTCGCGGCTTCTGCCAGTCCTTCTTCCAGTGGTACAACCACCAACACCACCACTCTGGTCTTGGCCTAATGACGCCGGCCATGGTCCACCACGGCCAGGCCGCTCACATCTTGGCGCATCGTCAGGTTGTCCTCGACGCCGCGTTCCGTGCGCATCCCGAGCGCTTCGTTCGGAAACCGCCCCGACCGCCCGAGCTGCCCTCCCAGGTATGGATCAACCGCCCACCTTCGGAGGAAAATACTCCTTAAACTTTCACGCCCGGTGTCTCATTCTTGTTGACACGCACCGGTGCCCGCAGAATACAATTCCAGCATTTGCCTGACTTCAGGACTTCGCACCGCAAGATTCACATTCTTCCCATACTTCGAAACGGCAATCTGCACGATCTGGCGCGCCATTTGCTTGTTGATGTCGATGCGATAAGTTTCCTTGACGATACGAATGGCTTTGTTTTCTGGAGACTCGACTCCGGCGAGCATTTCACCCAGGCCGATGGCGGCACCCACTGCCGCGCCAACCGCTGCGTCGACGGGTCCGCCCATCTGGAAACCGATCATCGCGCCACCGCCCGCGCCTTCCAGAATCCCCTTACCTGTGCCGCGATCCTGCCCTAGTAAGCCGCGTTGGGCAAGGTACATGCCGCCAGCCTGCAAGCCAGCGCCAGCAAGCCCATTTACGCCGGTGATTTTGCCGTTGCCTCCTGCTTGACCGGGCCCCTAAGCGACGCTTCGTCAGTTCCATATTGCCGAGTGAAGCCGCCAAAATTGATGTCCCTGAAGTTGCTCACGATGTTCCGGAAAACCGCTAAGCGGGCTGTTGCCTGACTGCGAACCCCCTGACGTCGAGCCGCTGAATAGTTTAGGAATGGCGGACGGCAAGCCAAAGCCCTAGCATCGCAAGATGCGGCGGTTCTTTGGGTTGGTCTGATATTGCACTGCCATTTAGTAGGGCCTGCTGCATTTAATCCTATTAATCCAGGAATCATCGTGATATGCTTAGGCCGGTTAAACTTTGCTTTTCGGGTAAGCCCACGGGGATTTCTGCCATGCTCAATACTGAAGTCGTCGTCCATCTTCACGAGGATGACTTAGAGCTTTACCTTCGTGGGCAGTTGGAGTCTAGGCTTCTCTGGTCTACCGAGGAACATTTGATTCAGTGCGAAATCTGTCGAATGCAATTGTCAAACTGCTTGGGACAGCGCTTGGCGCTTCAGATCGTTCGCCGGATCTCAGGAGATACAAACCAGAAACGATCCGAGCCACGCTTCGAAACTAAGGGCGAAGGGAGCTTGCAGGAATTCCATCCATTATCTCTTGAGCGGTACACGGTGCAAATTGTGAACGTCTCAAAAAACGGCCTTGGTCTCGTGATCCGAAAAGCTATTTTACCGGGAACTATCGTGCAATTACGAATTAAAGATATCGTCGAACTAGGGAATGTGCGGTATTGCTCCGCATCGACCGAGGGATTCAGGATCGGTCTACGGCTGCACGGCGAGGGCTAGCAAGCTTTAATGTCGGTTAGGGGGAGGTAACTACCATTAGCGTCATACCTTGCGCCCAGTGCGCCGCCTTCGCCTACAGAACCGCGGGGTTCACAGCGAAGGCCACCAAAAACCTTGAGAGTATTTCCGCCGACGGGCCACTATAGCTATGGCGGGTCGCACTCATGGTCCCGTGACCTTGGCGCTGTCCGTGGGTCAGCAGCGGGGCCCGTTCCGCCCCGTTGCTTTTGTCGGTGACCCGTCAACGTCGCAATGACCAGATACCGCCGTAGGGCTGCTAGCGAACCCCAATCAATCCAGCACGGAGCTGCGGAAATGTTTTGGGCTTTCAAATGCCCCAAACGGCGTGTGGAGGGAGTTTAAATGAAACACGGCGAGTTTTTTCGTCTTACTCGTACCGCCATGGCCATTGCGCAACGTGATGCGAGGAACGTTGCGATCATGGTTCCAGAGGGAGCCATAATAGAGCTTCTCAACGGGCCGTTCGATGGTGTTCGCCTTATGGATGTCCGATACGAGGGCGAAATCATAATGATGTTCACCAACGACATGGAGACCCATACTGAAAAGGTCGTCAAAGCGGAAACTGCTTGACCGAACAATCTGAAGCGGAGTTGTCCAGCGTGAGGAATATCGGTTAAACTCCGGGACGCGCGGAATCGATGGGGCCACGCTTCAGAAACTTTTCCGCGAACGAAAATATTTGAGCAACCTTGCTTCTGGGGGCCTCGGGCTGGCCCGCGACGTTCCGCGCTAAGCGAGCGATGCGACCCCGAAAGTCGCTATCCTCGGGGAGATGCTTGGCGTTCGCGCAGGCGTCGTGCAATTCCTGGGAAGCACCGGGCAATCTTGCGTAAACGGGCATGCCGAAGAGGCGATCAAGCTCCTTCCCGGAATAATCGTTTCTGTCGCCGAACTGATTCACAATAAGGCGTACCCGATCTGCTTCGAATCCCGCTTTCTGCAAAGCCACGATTACCCGCTTGGCTTCATAAAGCGCCGGTACGCTGGTCGTCGTGACCAGAAAAAGTTCATGGACTTGATCGAGTAGCCCCAGGGAAAAGGTATTGAGCCGTCCCAGGTCGAGCAGGATCCATTGATACATGCCTACCAAGAGGGTAATAAGGTGCCGAACGCGATCAACATCAGACGCAGGGGCCCCCATCCGGCCAGGCGATCGGGCGACGTGCAGCCCGCTGGCACCCTGTGCAACGATACCTTCCCAGCAAGCCGTGTCCAGGTGAACGTTGGTAGCGCCGTCGATGACGGAGTGCCGGGTTTCGATGTTCATGAAGAAATTTACCAGCCCGGCGTCGATATCCAGATCGGCAAGGAGTGTTTTATGCTCAGTGTGCCGTCTGATTTCGAGCGCTAGGTTGCAAGCTACGGTGGTAGTTCCGACTCCACCCTTTACTCCCATCAGGCCGATGACCTTAGCCCCGCTGGGCGAAGCCACGGAACCCGGCTTTTCACCCTTGCCCACAGTTCGAACCATCGCAAATTGTACGGCCTTCTTCAGCACGGCGCTGCTACATGAGCTTTTGACGAGATAATCCTGGGCTCCTTCCTGCACCAGTCGAAGCGCCAGCGCTTCGCTCTCCCCCGCGCTCAAAATGATAATTGGCGCACTTTGGGCCGCGCTTTTGATGACCCTGAATGTTTGTGGGCCACTACTGTCAGGCAGTCCCAGATCGAGCAGGACGACGTCGATGCCGCCTTTCGCCAGCGTATTCATTCCTTCCAGCAGCGAGTCGGCCCAGTTCAGGACGAATTGGGTGTCCCCTTCGTCGGCGAGCCACGCTCGAACCAGTTCCGCATAATCGGGACAGTCTTCTATCAGTAGGACGTTCAGCGTTTTTTTGATCAAGTGTTCTTTCTTTTAACGTCTCGTTCAATGATCCTTCGTCATAAAACATAACCCGCGCTAGAGGACCAATGCAGTGGGAGTACTACCGTCGAGAGATCGGCATGCCGATAGTACGTCCTGAGACGTAAACGCACCCGACCGCTCTGGGTTTGGTAGCTAGACCGAGAGGTTGGGGGACATGCCTGCACAATTCCACGATTCTGCCATTTCTGAGGACGCGGGTGGCACGCTGGATGTAGTCACTGAGGTCGGGCGCGAAGCCGCCCTGCTAAGGACAGGGGCGCTACAAAAAGCGATATTTAACAGCGCCAATTTCTCGAGCATCGCTACAGATGCAAAGGGCGTGATTCAGATCTTCAACGTCGGCGCTGAGCGGATGCTGGGGTATCTGGCCGCCGAAGTGATGAACAAGATCACGCCGGCTGACATCTCCGATCCGCAGGAAGTGATCGCACGCGCCGAAGCTCTCACCGTCGAACTCGGAACACCGATCACGCCCGGCTTCGAGGCACTCGTCTTCAAGGCCTCGCGAGGGATCGAAGACATCTACGAGCTGACCTATATCCGCAAGGACGGCAGCCGCTTCCCTGCAGTGGTGTCAGTCACTGCGCTGCGCGACGATCCTGGCGGAATCATCGGCTATCTGTTGATTGGTACCGATAATACCGCGCGCAAACAGGTAGAAGCCGAGCAACAGCAACTCGATCAGCGTCTGCGCGATCAGCAGTTCTACACTCGATCACTCATCGAGTCCAATATCGACGCTCTGATGACTACCGATCCAGCCGGCGTCATCACGGACGTAAACAAACAGATGGAAGCACTCACCGGCTGCACCCGCGATGAGCTGATCGGTGCGCCCTTCAAGAATTGCTTCACCGACCCAGGACGAGCCCAGGCAGGGATCAAACAGGTGTTGAGCCAAAGCAAGGTAACTGACTATGAGCTCACCGCGCGCGCCCGGGATGGCAAGGAAACGGTGGTGTCCTACAACGCCACCACGTTTCACGACCGCGACCGAAAACTTCAGGGTGTGTTTGCGGCGGCGCGCGATGTTACAGAACGGAAACGGCTTGAGCACAGGCAGCGGCAAACTAACGTCGAACTGGAGCGAGCTAAGGCGGTGGCGGAAAAAGCCAACCTCGCGAAATCGGATTTCCTTTCCAGTATGAGCCATGAGATTCGGACGCCGATGAACGCCATCCTCGGAATGGCCGACTTGCTGTGGGAAAGCGAATTGAGTGGCGAGCAGCGCGAGTATGTCGGCGCCTTCCGAAGGGCCGGAGCCAATCTATTGACGCTAATCAACGCTATCCTGGATTTATCAAGGATCGAATCGGGGAAATTCGAACTTAACCCAGTCGATTTTCATCTCGATGACGTGGTCGCAACAACGGAGATGTTGCGTGGACGGGCAGAAGGCAAGGGGCTTAGCTTCGCGCTTAGCATCTCACCGGACGTGCCTCGCGAGCTAAACGGAGACGCCGACCGTCTGCGGCAAGTCCTCATCAATTTGCTCGGCAATGCGATCAAATTTACGAGCGCAGGCGAGATTAAGCTTAACGTGGGGCTTGAAACGGGCCCGGGCGATCCTATTCAGGCGTTACGGTTCATGATATCGGACACCGGCTCAGGCATTCCGGCCAAGACGTTGGCTCGGATTTTTGAGGCGTTCACCCAGGCCGATACCTCGATTTCGGATCGCTACGGTGGCACGGGCTTGGGCTTGACGATTTCGCGCAGCCTGGTAGAGTTGATGGGCGGGCGGCTTGAGGTATCAAGCGAGGAGGGCAAGGGCAGCGTTTTCACTTTCGTGATTCGCTTCGCGGCGGCGCTAAATCCGACGCCAAGGCTTGACAATTCCGCGATACCTTTAAGAGCATCCGATGACTCTACGCGGCGATCGCTGCAGAAGACTAGAACGGGCCGCATCCTTCTAGTGGAAGACTCGAAAGACAATCAACTATTAATAACGGCCTACTTGAAGGAATCGGCGTATCAGATCGAGATCGCCGAAGATGGCCAAGCGGCCGTCGACAAGTTTACTACCGGCGCCTTCGATTTGGTTTTGATGGATGTCAATATGCCCGTCATGAATGGGTACGCTGCGACGAGGAAAATCCGAGAATGGGAGATGGAGCATAGTCGGCGGGTTCCAATACTTGCGCTCACGGCCTATGCGATGGCCGGTGAAGCCACAAGCGGCCGCGAAGCCGGATGCGATGCTCATCTCACCAAGCCTATCGAAAAAGCCTCGCTGCTGAGGGCGATCGAAGAGCATTTGAAGCCTCGCGTGCCGATCCTGATCGTCGCGCCGGATGGGATTGATGAGCTTATCCCCGGTTATCTAAGGAATCGGCGGGCGGATCTGCCTTCGCTGGGTGCTGCACTTGAGAAAAATGACTTCATTGCCATCCAGGTTATAGGACATCAAATGAAGGGGTCCGGGACCGGTTATGGATTCCCCACCATTTCCGACATCGGCGGCAGCCTCGAATTGGCGGCGAAAGCAGAAACGGCCGAAGAAGTCCGGGCACAGATCTCGGCGCTCGCCAATTATTTGGACCGAGTCGAAATCGTTCCCTGCGCCAACGAAATCTCCGTTATCGCGGGATCGCATTGTTCGTGAAGGCGATATCAGCGCAAGCCAGGCACTCGGAATCATCTACCGTTGGTCGTTGATGGGAAGGCCAGTATCGGTGCCTAAGAAGCCGCCCAAACCGCCGTATTTCAGAAAGCAGTCGTGTGCCAAGCCGAAATCGCGGCCATCCTGGCGGCATTCAACGCGCTCGGCAAAACTATCCTAGGCATCCGTCGCCGCCTCGAAGTGGGCGCGGCTGTGGAGCCCGGCAAGTACACCGCAAATCCAACCTGAAAAGCCCGATCAGCCTTTACGAAGAGGCCGGGCCCAACACGCGACTCGGCATGTGGGGGCTGGACATCGAAGAGCAGCCCGGAGAACTTTCTCTCCGGGCTCGCAATGTTGTCACGATGGGGAAGCCCAGAAATCGACCCATGCCCCTAAAACTCACTAAACACGCAGGGGCGATGCCGTTGCCGATCGCGCCATGGCACTGGGCTCAACGTAGACTCAGATTGTCGCAGGCGCGAGTCGGGCGATAGGTTTGCGGTGGCTCGCCATCTGCGCCGCAGAGCACTTCTATCAGTTGCTGTTGTTTGAGCGCATCGCTACCGATTACATCCGCGGCGTTCATCACTGATCCCACCTGCGAGAAGATCGTGCCAATGCTCGACGCGGCGCCCGGCAGAATGGCCCCTGCGGCGACAGCCAAGAAACCCAGCATCAATGCGTATTCGATCATGTCTTGACCCGTCGAGTCCCACCGGAGCTTCGAGAGGAAGTTACCCCAACGCTGTGTCATCCCGGTCCCATCCTGAGCGGCCGCACTGTGTTCGCGAATCACCCAGACGTACCACTGCAAGGCAGAGCGGATACAGGACTAGATCACTTTCGATGGTTATTACCCTCGGCGCGGGCGGCGGAGATACCCTGCCGGCATCGCTCTAGTTGCGCGCGGCGGCGGATTGTGAAAAACTGACGCGGTAACTTGCGAACTCGAGGAACGGAATGCGCCCAAAAAGCTGGTAGGGAATGAAGCGAGCATTTCCAAATGAAAGAAGGGCAGCCATAATGAACTGGCACCGGACGGCATTCCGCATCGCATGGACACTCTCCCTCGCGACATTCACTGCGGGCGCAGCGAAACACGATTTTAAGCCCGGTAGGTTGATGGAGGTTACGGCCGACGAGCGAATAGACGAAGGGACCTCAGAGCGCTGGGCGATTTTCCGCGTCCAGGTCGCCGATTTGATGTACACGGCGCGGGCAGGACGAATCAGGCTGCACTCGGGTGACATGGCGCAAGACCTGATCGTCGGTGACCCCGTGCAGGTAGCTGTTGACGGTGAGACTCTGGTGCTCCTTAAGCCCGACGGCAAAGAACTCCGAATGAGAATCATCAAACGAGCGCGAGTACCATAGAGGGCCGAACTTTCCTGCGAAAGGCGCCGGCCGCGCGGTTCAATTTAGGCGGCCCGCCAGGGAACCCGCGCAGATGGGACCCGTTCGATTTCAGGGTTTCAGGTTTCAGCTTTTTGGAAAAACCAGCAACCGTGCAGCGCATGCGAGGTTCCCCAATTAGAGCTGCCGTACTATCTGATTGAAACCTCCTTCCTATTGATCGTCGTACCTCGCAGGGTTAGCATTGAAACCGGGATGAATCAGGAATTGGTCATCGCGCTCAGCGTGGTAACGGCTGTTTTAGTAGCGGCACTCACCGTTCATCACTTCGGTTCAAAGAAGGCTCAACCTCCTAAGTTCAGGCCCCGATGCAGATACGATGGGTACGATATTGAACCGACAGACGTTCCCGAGTACAAGCCCACGTGGCAGCGCCAGAGTGGCGCTAACCGTCGCTGAATCTCGGGCCGGAAGGCCCACGCTAACGGCTCGATATTCTGGAGCCAAGAATGTGTGTGGTGGAAGCCCGCCATCTCGGCAGCATGGGTCCCTTTTCGAAAAAAGGGGTTGCCATCTTTGAAAGTACCCTCCCCCAAGGGAGGGGCGTACCCAGACCAACCCCGGGGCCGCCCGGCGACCGTTGGTCTGCCCTTTGCCAACCTTTCCCCGAGCGTCACAACTGTTCGACTCGCACTGCCTTTCAAGGTGATTTCTGTAACTTGCTTAGAATCAGCGCTAATAACTTATCTGTAGAATTGTTATTGACACTTAAACCAGTTTCGGGCATACTCGACCCATGACAAAAGCATTTGCGTATCTCCGGGTGAGCGGGAAAAGTCAGGTTGCAGGCGATGGCTTCACGCGTCAACTCACCGCGATCCGCAAATACGCCGAGGCGAACGGCGTCAAGATCGTCCGAGTCTTTCGCGAAGAGGGCGTGAGCGGGACCAAGGAACTGGAGAACCGGCCTGCATTGCTCGACCTCATGACGGCGCTGCATTCCAACGGCACGAAGCTGGTGA
The DNA here is from genome assembly GCA_030775415.1 of Acidobacteriota bacterium. Lineage (GTDB taxonomy): Bacteria > Acidobacteriota > Terriglobia > Bryobacterales > Bryobacteraceae > Palsa-187. Next base: position 11,252 of record JALYJH010000041.1, read on the forward strand.
TGGTGGAGAAGTTGGACCGCCTGGCCCGCGATCTCATGATCCAGGAGACAATCATCGGGGACCTGCGCAAGAGCGGGTTCGAACTGATCTCGGTGGCCGAACCGGATCTCCTGCAGGACGACCC
>JALYJH010000042.1 GCA_030775415.1 Acidobacteriota bacterium
GGTCAGGAAGTCGCAAAGAATGCGCGTGCCCCTCTCGCTAGCCTTAGCGCGCCGCGCAATCTCCGCAGCACTCGTAGCCCCGGCTCCGACATGCGTGAACAGCTCGAGTTCGATTCCGGCCTTGAGTGCCAGCGCCCGTTGAAAGCTGTTCAATGCATCGAAAATTAATAAAGGATTCGGTTCATGAGCCGCAATGTGGGTAGCCATAGACCTACATCATATCCGCCAGCCCACTGGCTTACAATCGTAAAAGCCTGGAGGCGCGCTCCATTTTGTTCTCTTCCCGCCTCGAGTGGGATGCCCATCCCAATCCGCTCAGCATCCTGCTCGCGGAAAAGCACGCCAATGGCACCCCAGTCATAGATCTGACCGAATCCAACCCCACGCGGGCCGCCCTCAACTATCCGCGTGAAGAGATCCTAACCGCACTAGCTGACCCACGCGCTCTACACTACGATCCCAACCCGCGGGGCTTGCTCTCCGCCCGCGAAGCAGTATCCGAGTACTACGCCTGCCGCGACGTCGAAGCCCCGCCCACGCGCATCCTGCTCACGGCCAGTACCAGCGAGGCTTACAGCTATCTGTTAAAGCTGCTGACCAATCCCGGCGATGAAATCCTCGTGCCGCGCCCTTCGTATCCGTTATTCGACTACCTGGCCGCCATGGAATCCATAACGGTGCGCCAGTACCCCCTGCGTTACGACGGCGTCTGGCATATTGATTTTCCGGCGCTTGCCGACGCCATTACGCCCCTCACCCGCGCCATCGTTGTCGTGAATCCCAACAATCCCACCGGTTCCTACCTCAAGCGGAGCGAATGGGATCAGCTCCAAAGCCTCGGCCTGCCCATTCTCTCCGACGAAGTGTTTTCCGACTTCGCTTTTTCGCCTGACCCCGAGCGCATAGCAACCCTTGCCGGTCAAAACAGCGTGCTGACATTTTCCATGAGCGGCCTCTCGAAAATCGCCGGCCTTCCCCAAATGAAGCTGGGCTGGATTGTAGCCAGCGGCCCCGATCACGGCGCCGCGCTCGATGGCTTGGAGTGGATTGCCGACACCTACCTTTCCGTATCAACCCCAGTCCAGTTAGCGCTCCCCCGCCTTCTCACCGCCGCGCGCCCGGTGCAGGAGCAAATCCGCGCTCAGACCCGCTCCAACCTGGAACATCTCAGGCAACAGTTGCTCGCCGCTCCGTCTCCCTGCCGTAGCCTCGCCGTTGAGGGGGGCTGGTACACCATTCTTGAAATTCCTCGGATCCGCACCGAAGAAGATTGGGTGTTGCACTTGTTAGCCGAAAAAGACGTCCTGGTACAGCCCGGCTTCTTCTACGATTTCGAGTGCGAAGCCTTCCTGGTCCTGAGTCTGCTGACGCCTCCCGCGATTTTCGCTGAAGGCCTGCGCCGCATTTTGGAATCAGTGGCTTGCAGCTCCTAAAGAATTCGCCGGAAACGGTCGTTACTACTAACGGGCCTACCGCTAACCCATGTCACTAACCAAGCCCAAAGTAGTTGTCGTCATGCCTTCATATAACGCCTCCCAAACCCTGCGCATGATCGCGAAGGGTAACAGATGAAGCTTCGCTTAATAGCAGCCCTGCTGGCAGGGGCTCTAGCTAGCAGCTTGGCAGGTTGTGGCGGAGATCCCAATGCCTTCGATGAAGGTGTCGCCAAAGGCATCGCTGAAGCGGAGCCGTTCCAACTCGATAGCGAGCAAGTGTCGATGAACGTCAATCAACTAACCTGCGGCGCCGGGGAAGAATTGTGGGAGGCGCCCAGCAATAGCGGCGAGCGCTCGCTATCGCACCTGCAACAAAAAGGCCGCGATCTGAACCTTACGGACGACGTGTACTCGGGTGACCCCGGATTCCCCAATCCTTACACCCAGGTGCGCGGCAAATTCGCGCTGCAAGTGGACCAGGTGCTCTCAATTAAGGATGGCGAGGACAAAGACACAAAGATCGTCCAGGCCAAAGTGGGCGTCAAAATCTCCGATCCCTGCTTGAACACCCCTCTACCCATTATGGGTATACGCAAGGGTAAATATGCCGCTGACTTGCCCGTGACGCTCCGCTACGAACGTTATGACGTTGGCTGGCATCTGGTTAAAATCCTCCACTAGCCAAACGGGCCCGCACCCCGCCACCTCTGCCTCCTCCGGATGCTAAAATAGATTTCCGCTGAGCGAGTTTCTTTCAACCGCCGAAGTGGGAATCTCGCACGAACAAAAGATTGTAAAATTTCGAAGGAGCATCATGGCTGTCACAACTGCGGGTCTGGAAGGTATCGTCGCCGCTGAATCCAAGATTTGTTATATCGATGGCGACGCGGGCATCTTAAGTTATCAGGGCTATAACATTCACACACTGGCCGAACACGCCACTTTTGAGGAAGTCATCTATCTTCTCTGGTACGGGCGCCTTCCTAAGCAGTCTGAAGTCGATCAATTGAAAGCCTCGCTGGTGGCCAATCGCGCCATCCCCGCCGAGGTCACCGCGTTTCTGAAAGGCGCCGGCAAAGCGGTCCCCATGGACGTCCTGCGTACCGCCGTCTCCATGCTGTCGCTCTACGATCCCGACGTCAAAGACACCTCCATCGAAGCCAGCGAGCGCAAAGCCGTTCGCCTGATGTCGCAAACCGCCACCATCGTCACCACTTTTGACCGGCTGCGCAAGGGCCAGGAAGTGGTCCCCGGCGACCCCAAGCTGAACATGGCGGCCAATTTCCTCTACACGTTGACCGGCAAGAAACCCGACGAAGTGATGGAACGCGTCTTTGACATCGCCCTCACGCTCCACGCCGATCATGAACTGAACGCCTCCACCTTCGCCGCCCGCGTCGTGGCCGCGACTCTATCCGACATCTACTCCGCCGCCACCGCCGGCGTGGCCGCCCTCAAAGGTCCCCTGCACGGCGGCGCCAACGAAGATGTCATGAAGATGCTGCTCGAAGCCGGCTCGGCCGACAAAGCCATGGACATGGTCAAGAACCGCTTGGCCAACAAGATCAAGATCCCGGGCTTCGGCCACCGCGTGTATCACACCACCGATCCCCGCGCCACGCATTTGAGCGCGCTCTCCGAAGAGCTCGGCAAACGCACCGGTCACGTGGATCTCTATCTCACTTCCAGCAAAATCGAAAAGTACATGAAGGAAACCAAGAATCTGAACGCGAACGTGGATTTCTATTCCGCCTCCACTTACTATTCGCTCGGGATTCCCATCGATCTCTTCACACCCATCTTCGCCGTCAGCCGCATGTCCGGCTGGACCGCGCACGTCCTCGAACAATATCGCAACAACCGCCTGATCCGCCCGCGCGCGGATTATATCGGCACCGCCGTGGGCCAGCCCTGGGTCCCCATCGCCGAGCGCTAGATCCGGCAAACGACAGACGCGTGTACGATCTCTCCTTCTTCCGCCAGAACCTGGACGCGATTGCCCTGAGACTGGCGGATCGCGGCTTCACCCTCGACGTCGAGGTCTTCCGCCACCTCGACGCCGAGCGCCGCGGTGCGCTCACTGAGTCCGAACAGCTCAAAGCCCGCCGCAAAAGCGAATCGCAGGAAATCGGCAAGCTCATCAAAGCCGGCCAGGACGCAGCCGAGCGCCAACAGAAAGTCCGCGAAATGGGCGACCGCGCCACCGCCCTGGACGAACGCGCCAAAGAACTCGACGAGAAATACCGCCAGTTGCTGGCCGGCGTCCCCAACATGCCGCACCCGTCCGTTCCCACGGGCAGGAGCGCCGAAGAAAACGTGGAAGTCCGCCGCTGGGGTACGCCTCCGGCGTTTTCCTTCACGCCGCAACCCCATTGGGACCTGGGTCCCGCCCTCGGCATTCTCGATTTCGAACGCGCTTCCAAAATCACTGGTGCCCGTTTCGCCGTCTACTGGGGTTTGGGCGCGAAACTCGAACGCGCGCTCATCAATTTCATGCTGGACGTCCATACCCAGCACCATGGCTATACAGAAGTCCTGCCCCCGTTCATGGCCAATACCGCCAGCTTCTACGGCACCGGCCAGCTCCCGAAATTTGAAGCCGATTTGTTCAAGGTCCAAAACACCGATTACTATCTGATCCCGACAGCCGAAGTCCCGGTGACCAATCTCTATCGCGACGAAACGCTGAATTTTGACCAACTCCCCATCAAGCTCTGCGCCTACACCCCCTGCTTCCGTAGCGAAGCCGGATCGTATGGCCGCGACGTGCGCGGTATCATCCGCCAGCACCAGTTCCAGAAAGTCGAGCTAGTCAAGTTCGCGCCGCCCGAGACCAGCTACATCGAGCTCGAAGCCCTCACGCTCGACGCTGAAGACATCCTACAGCGACTCGGCCTTCCCTATCGCACCGTCGTCCTTTGCACCGGCGACATGAGCGCCACTTCCGCCAAGACTTACGACATTGAAGTATGGCTCCCTGGCCAGAACGCCTACAAGGAAATTTCATCCTGCTCCAACTTCGAGGCCTACCAAGCCCGCCGCGCGTCCATCAAATCCAAATCCGGCAGCGGCAAAGCCGATTTCGTCCACACCCTTAACGGCAGCGGGCTCGCTGTCGGCCGCACCTGGCTCGCTATCCTCGAAAACTACCAGCAAGCCGACGGCAGCGTCGTCGTGCCCGAAGCGTTGCGCCCGTACCTTGGGGTCGAAGTCATTCGCTCGGCTTAAAATCAAACACATAGCATTTTTAGACTCCGCATCTTTCCAAGCCGTGCTGCTTACACTGGCGGGCGATTGGGAGGCGAAGTCATGCTTTTTGTTAGACGGTTGATCGTGCTGCTGTTCGCGGCGTCAGGCTTGGCGCAGGCGCAACCAGCGCTCACCAAAATCCAAGATATTCTTTACCGCGCCGACGGAACACGTTTTAGCGGTACCATGTTCATTGCCTGGAGCAGCTTTCTAGCGGGAGACACCTCCAGCATCGCCACGGCCAATCTCACGGTTCCCGTGATCAACGGGGTCCTGCGCGTACAGCTCGTCCCCACCACCACAGCCTCCGCCGGAGCGCAATACAACGTCACCTATCAGAGTGGAGGCGTAAATCAGTTCACGGAAGTATGGGCGGTCCCGCCGAGTGCGCCTGCCCTGCGCGTACGCGACGTGCGCCTGTCGAGCGGAGTCATCGTCGGGCCCGCGTCCTCGACAGCCCCGATACAGATCGGCGACGTAACCGGCCTCTCCAACGCCCTCGCCGTTCGCCCCACGGATGGCGCCGGCTTTAGCATTGGGCGCACCGCCATCATCAATGCCTCAGGCCAGATCGACGCCGCCGCTGGGAATCTCGGCGATTGCATGCACGTCGACGGCAGCTCGGGCGCCTGCGGAACAGGAACGTCCTCTGGATCGGGCGGAATTCTGCCCCTGTACTCCGACGCCGAGACTCCCGCCGGCTCGGTAAATGGAGTGAACGCAGCGTTTACCCTGGCGTTCGCGCCTGCACCCGCCACCAGCCTGATCATTTTCCGCAACGGCCTGCTGCAAACCCATAGCTTCGATTATTCGCTCTCCGGCAATGTCGTGACATTTCTCGCCGGCTCGCTTCCGCAGACCGGCGATGAACTGATCGCCAGCTATCGCTATGCGAATCCCAATAACATTCTGGGGACTCTAACCGCCGCCCAAGTCATCTGCAGCGGCCCCGGTGCGACTACCAGCGCCATCGTCTCCACTTCGCTAGGAAGCTGCACCATACCCGCCGGCTTGCTCACCGCCGGGGATCGCATCGAAGTCCAGTTCTACTACCGTCACACTGGCACCGCAACCGCCTTCACCGCGGAATTCCATTGGGGCTCCACCACGATCCTGTCGCGAACCTCGCTCGCCAGTGAACTCGCGCTCACCGGACACGCAAGCTTAGGAGTTCTCTCGAGCGGCCAATCCTGGGATTCGCAGAGTTGGGGCAACATCTTCGCCTTAACCAACGCGATTGGCCTCGCCACGGAAAACACTGCCCTCAGTTTGACCCTTACCTTCCCCGTTCACATGGCTGCCACCACCAGCGACACGATAACCCTGAGCAATTTCACAGTCATTCGCTACCCTGCACAAACGAACCCCTAAGGTGAAGACCTGAGACCTGGGTAAGAAGGCCAGCATAGATCTGGTACGTAAGGGTTTTCGTGCTTGGCTTTGGGGTGATATTGCTCTTGTTATTTACGGGGAGGTCGTCGAATATAGAGTCAGAAGTTGAGTACAACGAGACGAGGAATCGCAAAATGAAAGCCACTCTTTACGCATGGGCTTACCGGATCCGCTACGATCGCCGGGGACAAGACCTAGTCGAATACGCTTTGATGGCGGGCTTCGTCGCAGTGGCAGGCGGTGCCGTCTTTCCCACTACCCTGATGCCAGCTATCAGTACCATCTTCTCGAGAATCAATACCTACACCGCGGCTGCCGCCAGCCAGGGTAGCTAACCAGGTTCACAAAACCGGGACGGCTGCTCTCAGCGAAATGTTATGCTGAGCCCATCCCGTGAATGCTGTTTCTTCCGCTCGAGCAATATCCTTTCGAATCCTCCAGGGAGTACACGCCGGCGGCCATGCTTCCGCCATACTGCGCCAGGAAACCGCTGCGCTCGACTCCCGCGATGCCGCGCTGGCCGAAACTCTGGTCTTCGGATGCCTGCGCTATCAAAGCCAGCTCGATTTTCTAATCGTCCATTTCTCCGGGCGTTCCCAGCCTAAGCTCGATCTCGAGGTGCGTATTGCCCTGCGCCTGGGCATTTTTCAGCTACGCTATCTCGATCGCATTCCCGCTCACGCCGCCGTGGCGGAAAGTGTAGAGCTCGTCAAGAACGCTCGTAAGCGCTCGGCCGCGCCTTTTGTAAACGCGGTGTTGCGCAAGGTGAATCGCGAACCCGTGCGCTGGCCCGATCGTGCGACGGAATTGGCGGTCCCCGCTTGGATCCTCGATCGTTGGGAGCGCCGCTTCGGGCGCGAAGACGCCACCGCGATTGCGCAAGCCGCGCTGCTCGAACCTGAAGCTTATATCAATAGCGTCACGGGAAGACAGCAAGATATCGGCGCGCAATCCATCGTGCCGCTGCTCGAGATCGAACGCGGGATGACAGTGCTCGACCTGTGCGCCGCCCCTGGTAACAAAACCGCCCAGGCGATCGCCGCCGGGGGGCGCGTCATCGCTGGGGACCGTTACCTGCAGCGCTTGGTAGATGTCCTCCCGGCCGCCGCCCGCGTAGTCCTCGACGCCGCCGAGCCGCTTCCTTTTTCTACCCTCTTTGATCGCATTCTCATCGATGCCCCCTGCTCTGGCACCGGCACCTTGGCGCGGAATCCTGAAATTAAATGGCGCCTAGAGCTGTCGGACTTACCGGTGTTTCAAGCGCGGCAGCGCAAAATGATCGCGCGGGCTCTCCCGCACCTGCGCCCAGGGGGCCGTTTGGTCTACGCTACTTGCGCCCTCGAAGAAGAAGAAAATGAAGCAGTGGTGAATGATTTCGCGGTAATCGAAACCCGGCTCCGCATTCCCGGCCGGGACCCAGGAGATGGTTTTTTCGCTGCCGTGATAAAATAGGCTAGTGTTTTTCGGCCGGCCTTTGTTTCCACGATGACCGAAATCCTCCCATCCATTCTTTCCGCCGACTTCGCGCGATTAGGCGAGCAGGTGGCCGCGCTCGAACAAGCCGGTTGCGGTGCTCTGCACGTGGATATCATGGATGGCCATTTCGTTCCCAATATCACCATCGGGCCGCCGGTAGTGGCGTCCTTGCGCAAAGCCACCGCACTTACGCTTGACGTTCACTTGATGATCACCGATCCCGACCGCTACGCGCCGCTTTTCGTTGAAGCCGGGGCTGGCCGCATCTCTGTGCATCAGGAGACCTGCCCGCATTTGGACCGGACTTTAAAAATGATCCAGGGACTGGGAGCTCTGGCCGGCGTTGTCATCAATCCCTCTACGCCCGTGGCAACTCTTTATGAAGTGCTGGGGTTTGTCGATTATGTTCTGGTCATGAGCGTGAATCCGGGATTTGGGGGGCAAAAGTTCATCCCCTATGCTCTGGATAAGGTACGCCTCCTGGCGCAGAAGCGGCGCGAAAAAAATGCGTCGTTCGCCATCGAAATTGACGGTGGCGTGACTCTCGAAAACGTGGGCGAAACGATCAAGGCAGGCGTAGATTGGGTGGTGGCCGGATCAGCCATATTTGGCGCCCGAATTCCGGCGGAAGCTTTCAGCGAAATGCGGCAGCTTGCACAGGCTGCCGGGATGGTACAGGTTTAGAGCAGATTGGGCTATAGTCGTAAGGAACCAAAAATGATCACTTTCAACACCAAGAGACTCGGAATAGCGGCTCTGGCGGCGGTCGTGCTAATCGGCGGCTGCGGGTTCCATCGCAAGAAGTACGAGAACCCCATCACGAAGCAAACGGAACAGCCTGACAAAGTGCTGTTCGACAAAGCGATCAACGACATTGAAAAGGGGCGCTACGAAGTGGCGCGGCTCACTCTCAACACCCTGATCAACACTTACGACTCGAGCGAATTCCTGGCCAAAGCCAAACTCGCCATCGCCGATAGCTGGATGCGCCAGAGCGGTCCCGAAGGCATGGCCCAGGCTGAGGCCGAATTCAAGGATTTCCAGTTGTTTTATCCCACCATGGAAGAAGCGCCGGAGGCTCAATTCAAGATCTGCGAGATCCACATCCGCCAGATGGAGAAAGCCGACCGCGATCCGAACAACGCCCTGCGCGCCGAGCAGGAATGCCGCGACTTGCTCACCAAGTATCCCAACAGTAAGTTTGCGCCGCAAACCGAGCAGCGTTTGCGCGAGATTCAACAGACCCTGGCGGAAGCTGAAATGGTGGCTGCCTCCTACTACAACAACAAGGGAGCGCTTGCCGCTGCCACCAACCGCTACACCGGGTTGGTGGGTCAGTACCCGCTTTACAGCCGCGCCGCCGAAGCGCTGTGGATGGATGGCAACGCCTACACAAAAATGGGCGCGCGCTTCCGTCAAAAAGCCGGCGACGCCTACGCTCGCATCGTACGCGATTATCCGCTCAGCTCCTACGCCGAGCTCGCCAAAAAGAAACTGGTGGAAATGGAAATGGGGGTGCCGGAAGCCGATCCTGCCGCTGTGGCGCGCATGAAGTATGAAGCCGCCAATCACGCGGAGCCCGGCCTGGTCCATAAGCTCACCGATTTTATGCGCCGCAATCCGGACGTCAGCGATGCCGCCAAGAGCGGAGCGCCCACCATGGATCCCCCGAAACGCGAAATTCCGGCCAGCGTGCCGCAGACCGCCGACGCCGTGGCCCCGCCCTTTAACGGCGACGTGACGGTAGCGCCGGTGACCGGACCCTCCGCGCTCGATACCCAGCCGGACGCGCGTCCCGTGGCTCCGGCGCCGTCCAAACCCGGCGACGCGGCCGCTGCCGCCCCCGGCAGTGCTAAGAAACCGCAATAGTCCGCTATGAGCGTGATTCTGCTGGCGGATGACAGTCCGCATGCGCAACGCATGGGCGAGCGCATACTCTCGGGCGAAGGCTATCAGGTCGTGTGGGTGGGCGACGGCGAGGCCGCCGCATTGCGTCTCCCCGAAATCGACCCGGACGTGGTCATCGCCGCTGCCAATTTGCCCGGCCTCAGCGGAATCGAATTGTGCCGCTACATCAAATCGAGTTGCCGGCACGTGCGCGTGATCTTGACCGCGGGTCAGATCGAGGAAGTGGATGAGAACGCCGCCCGCCGCGCCGGATGCGATGCTATTCTGCGCAAGCCATTCGAGGCTTCCGTGATGCTCGATACATTACGCCCGTTAGCCGCGAAGGCCCAACAGGCCCGCAGAACTACGCCAGCCGCGCCCCTGCGCGCCGACGACATTCGCGCCGCTGTTGAGCATGCCGTGGAACTCGAGTTGCCGCGCTTTCTCGACGAGCTTACGCAGAAAGTATTAACGGCCCTGGGCCACTAGTTTATGCCAGATAACAGTTTCGATATCGTATCCAAGATCGATTTGCCGGAAGTCAGCAACGCCGTGCAGCAGGCGGTGAAAGAGATCCAGCAGCGCTTCGACCTGAAGGACAGCCACTCCGCGATTGAACTGCGCGAGAAGGAGAACAAGATTCTGCTCGCCAGTGCCGACGAGTTTAAACTGAAGGCCGTCAGCGACGTGCTGCAAGCGAAGTTGGTCAAACGCAATGTCCCGTTAAAAGGCTTGAGCTACGGCGTCATCGCTCCCGCAAGCGGCTCGACGGTTCGGCAGGAGATCACGCTGCAACAAGGCATCGCCATCGAGAAGGCCCGCGACATCGTTAAGACCATCAAGGATTCGAAAAAGAAGGCGCAAGCATCCATCCAAGGCGATCTGGTGCGCGTATCCGCCAAGGATCGCGACACTTTGCAGGAAATTATCGCTCTGCTGCGGGGCCACGATTTCGGCATCGATATGCAGTTCACCAACTACAGAACGAACTAGCAGTTCATGCCACGTAAAATCGAGAGCCTATTTCTCGCCGGCCCCGCCGGACGCCTGGAAGCTCTACTGGAAGAACCGGACGAGGCACCCACCGGGATAGCCCTCGTCTGCCATCCCCATCCACAGCACGGTGGCACCATGCATAACAAAGTAGTCTTCCGTATTGCGCGGGGTTTACGTCGGTCGGGAAACGTAGTCCTGCGCTTCAACTATCGCGGGGTTAATCAGAGCGAAGGTGAGTATGCCCACGGCGAAGGAGAACTCGACGACGCCCGGGTGGCGCTCGGCGTTCTGAGCACCCGTTATCCCCAATTTCCGCTTACACTTGCGGGGTTTTCCTTCGGTTCCAGAATCGCCCTGCGCTTGGCCTGCAATGAAAATTACCAAACGAACCCAAGCCCGCGGCAAGTGATCGCCGTGGGCTTCCCCACGGTGTACCAAAACCGTTCTTTCTTAGAGACTTGTGTTATACCACGGATCTTTATCC
>JALYJH010000043.1 GCA_030775415.1 Acidobacteriota bacterium
TCAAAGACCAGCAAGCCGTCCATGACCTTCACCACTCCGGTGGGTTGCCCTCAAAAAGCAGCCCACCGCGAGGCGATCTTTTAGCTTCGAAACAATCTCAGCCGAAGTGTGCCCGCTCGCTAAATCCCCCACGCGCCGCCGCCCGCCACGAATTTCAAAGCCCTTTTTTTGCCAAAAACTCTATCAGGTCGACAACCCGCATTGAGTACCCCCACTCGTTGTCATACCAGCTCACGACTTTAACCAGGTTGCCGCCCAGCACTTTCGTCAAATCCGAATCCACAATCGAGCTGTTAGGATTATGCAGCATATCGGTGGAAACCACGGGATCTTCTGTGTAAGCCAGAATTCCCTTCAATTCACCCTCGGCCGCCGCCTTCAAAGCCGCATTCACTTCCTCGGTCGTCGTATTCTTGGTAGTCACAGCCACCAGATCCACCACCGAAACATTCGGCGTAGGCACCCGCATCGCATAGCCGTCGAGCTTGCCCTTCAACTGCGGCATCACCAGGCCAATGGCCTTGGCCGCGCCGGTCGTCGTCGGGATCATGTTCAAAGCCGCCGCCCGGGCCCGCCGTAAATCCTTGTGCGGAAAGTCCAGAACGTTTTGATCGTTGGTATAGCTGTGTATGGTCGTCATCGAGCCCTTCTCGATGCCGAACTTCTCATACAACACCTTCACCACCGGAGCCAGGCAATTCGTAGTGCACGACGCGTTTGAAATGATGTTGTGCTTCTTCGGATCGTAAGCGCTATCGTTCACGCCCAGCACAATCGTGATGTCCTCGTTTTTAGCCGGCGCCGAAATGATGACCTTCTTCACGCTTCCGCGCAGATGCTTCGCAGCGTCTTTCGCGTCCGTGAAACGCCCGGTCGATTCCACCACTACTTCCGCGCCCACGCTCGCCCAATCGATTTCCGCCGGGTCCTTCACCGCGAAAATCTTAATGTGCTTCCCATTGACCGCAATCCCATCGCCTTCGAGCCTCACATCGCCATTGATCGGCCCCAGAATCGAGTCGTACTTCAGCAAGTGGGCTAGCGTTTTGGTGTCGGTCAAATCATTGGCCGCGACAAATTCAATATTCGGGTTATGCAAGCCTGCCCGAACAACATTTCTACCGATGCGGCCGAAGCCGTTAATGCCTACTTTAATTGCCATTCGCCCTCTCGTTTTTTGGTTTTTTGTCGCGCTAATCGTGGCGCAGTTCGCGTTGCACTTCCGCGATCACTTGGTCGCGGTCAAGGTGTTCCAGATCGGTGCGCAGCCGCCGCAGCGCCACGCCGACAATATCGCGGTGATGCAGGCGGGAACCCAATTGCTCAGACTCGCTCAATTTCAGCCAGATGTCATGCAGCAGCTCGACATCCTCCGGCCACAGACGCGGCGGATGCGGCCCCAGGTTGACGAAGATCGAGGGCCGGTCCGGACTAATTACCTCAAGGGAAAACGCATGCCGCGGCTCCGGTAGCTTTTCCCAAGCCCGGCCGATTTGCCGCGCCAGTTCGTCCGAGGGCATCCGTGAGCTTACGCCCGTCACCAGCCGCGAAGCGCGCAAACGGCTAGCCGTGTCCGCCACCGCGTCAAAAGGATTCATCGCTGGGACCACCAGCAATTCCACCGGCTTGCCTTCCTTCTCCGCCAGTTCAACCACGTGGCTAAATAACTCTTTTTCGTAATCGCTGAAGATTTGGTTATCCGCCAGATCGTACTCGCCCGCGCCCGTCGAAATCGTTCGCACCGTCATCACCACGATGTCGTAGCGCCGCAGATTGGTTTTTTCGAGTACGCGTTTCAAGTGCTCCATGCGATGGTAATCGCGCACCGCTACCAGCACGCAGCCGGGCCGGGCATGCAAGCTGCCGCCGTCGATGTGCGCCTGATGATCCAGGTTGAATTGCTCCATCCCCTTGGGCTCGGTTTGCTTGCGCCGCAAGTTGATCTTCTCCGAAATCGTGAAAATGACGAAAAGCCCAAGTGTGAATGCCACGCCGTACTTCGTAGCGATTTGCTTGGTGAATAGATTGGCGATCGCCACCGCACCCAATACCAGCGTGGTTATGCCCAGTCCCACTGGAATTTCACGCCCGCCAATGTGGAAGTTCAGCGGGAATTTATATTCCTGGTCGGTGCGCTGGAAGCGCAGCACGGTTACGCCCAGAGCCTTCATAAAGAAGCTCCACACCACGCCGAAAGCGTAAGCTTCGGCAAGGATCGTCATGTCCCCGCGGCTGTAAATGATCGTCGCCAATTGCAGCAGCGTGATCATATTGATCATGCGGAACGTCGTGCCGTACTTTTTATGCGGCTCGCGGAACCACGGCACCAGCACATGATCTTCCGCCACGCGATTCAGCACGCCGTTGGCGCCAATAATCGAAGTATTCACCGCGCCCGACAAAATCAAGCCGCCCACAATCACCACGAAAATGTGGAATCCCAGCTTCAACAGGTACGGCCCCGCCAGGTTCATCGCCAGGCCGCCGATCAGATTGTTGATGTACATCGGCCGCACGTTGTCGGGAATAATCATGACGGCGAATAATGAAATCACCCCGGTGCAGAGCAGCGCATACCAGCAAGTCAAATTCGCGGCGATCTTCAGATTCTTCATCTTCGGCGACGCAATTTCGCGGTATACCTGCGCCAGCGTTTCAAACCCGCTCATCGACAGCAGTGAATGTCCGAAGGCGATAATAATCACCACCATCGGAATCTCCATCCAGAAAGTGCCCTGCAGCCAGCCCTGCGCCGCCTCCGAAAACACCAGGTTCGATGGTTTAGGCGCCGGCGGAAGATGCCAGCCCTTAGTCAGCAGCAGCGTGATGGGGCACCAGATCAGTAGAATTCCCACCATCACCGTGGTGATTTGCATGATGCGCAGCGCCTTGCCGCTCGATTCATGCACGCCTTTAATGTTTTGCCACCAGAAATAAATGGTGATCAGAATCCCCGCGCCCGCCGCGAACAGGTTGACGTTAATCTGATAGTTCTGATGCAGCAAGCCGCTAATTTCATTTAGCAGGGAGCCCATGTATTGCCCCGCGCTTACCACGCTGATGGGCCCGGTAAGGATGTAATCGAACACCAGCGCGGATACCGAAAGCTTGGCCATCACCGGCCCCATGCTGTCGTGCACCACCACGTAAACCCCGCCGCGCACGTACATGCTGCAGCTTTCCAGATACACGCTGCGCACCGCAAAGCTGAACAGCATCACGGCCAGCACGAACCAGGGGGCCGCTTTTCCCACCGCCGCCTCCGCCGCGCCGCCGGCGTAAAACATGGAGGACGCCAGATCGCTTAAAACGATGGAAGCGCCCCGCCAGAAACTGATAAAAGACAGGGCCACCGTGGTAGCGACCACCACTTTTGGGTTGGTAATCGCCGCCGCCATCCGGCCGTTTTGTGAGGACATCTGTAAACTCTATTCTAGGGCTTCGGCCCCTAGCGCGTGTGAAACGACGGGAGCGTTTACATCCCCTCGTGGAGACGAGCCGCGAGGAAATCGGGCAAACCGGCCGCGCGAATCTTTGCCGCTGCCCGCTCGACGTCGTAGGCGACGCGGCAGAACTCCACCGCCCGCTCCTCAGGAGAGTATAACGCGTACGCGGCGCGCGGGTCACCGTCCCGCGGTTGCCCCACCGATCCCGGATTTACTAAATAAAAATAGTTAGCCTCGCAGCCCAAGGCGCGGTCCGGGGCGATTCGGGCCACCGTCCTGCGTGACATGCGGAAGCCGCCCTGGCGGTGCGTATGGCCGAAAAAGGTGACTGCAGCTTCCAATAATCCGAACAGTGGGGCGGCGTCCGATGCCGTCACGACGTACTCGTCCTCATCGGCCGGCGAGCCGTGGATTAAATCGAGCCCTTCATAAGGCAGCGGCCCCCGCGGCAAGCGCTCCAGGTACTCACGGTTTCCCGGCAGCAGCGTATTGCGAGTCCAAACGGTGGACGCCTGCGCCACGGGATTGAACGTCTCCATTCCGTCCGGCGCCCCCGGCGGGCCGCCCACGCTGACGCGGTCATGATTACCGCGGATCACAGCCGTCACGTTTTCACGGGTCCACTCGACAATTGCATTGGGATCCGCGCCATAGCCCACCAGATCGCCCAAACAAAGGATGCGGTCGTATTTTCCCTTAGCGTCCGCGAGCACCGCCTGGTGCGCTTCGAGATTGGCATGGATGTCGCTGAGGATCAGATACGGCATAAGCGCACCAGCGAGACCTCGGGCGCTGCGCCCACGCGCGCCGGCACCGCAATGGTGCCGATTCCCCGCGAAACAAAAATCGACGCCGGGCCTTTCCGGTATACGCCATCGACGTAAGGATTGTAAAAACGGCCGGGATTCAAATCCGCATTCAGGATCTCCACGCGAATCTGTCCGCCGTGCGTGTGGCCGGCGAGAGTGACTGCGTAGCCCTGCCGCGCCGCCACCGGAAAAACATCGGGATTGTGCGAGAGCAGGAGGTTGAAAGCACCGGGAACCACGAGCTTATCCGCGCCGATAAGGTAGGGGCGGCGGAGAGTTTGATAATCCACGCCTACCAGGTTCATGGCGGCCTTGCCGAAGCGCAGGGGCGCCGCGGCCAGACGGAGGAAATTCATCCCCCGGCGCGCGCCTTGCAACTCAACATAATCCTCGGCGTGCGCGTAAATCTCGTGATTGCCCAGGCAGCCATAGATGCCGGCGTCCGCGCGCAGGCGCGCCAGCGAGTCCAGACAATTGTCCAGCGGATCGCGATTGGTGGTTATCAAATCTCCGGTCACCAGCGCAATGTGGGCGCGCGTCTCGTTGGCCATATCGACGGCGCGTTCGAGTTCCGCCCGGCTCAGAAACGGGCTTAAATGGATGTCCGTCAATTGCACCAGGCGGAGGCCGTCCAGATCCGCGGGCAGATCCCGGACCTCCAAATTATGCTCGCGCAAGGACAGTTGGTGGCGCTGAATAAATACGCCGTAGCCCAGCACCGCCGGTGGCCCCGCGAACAGCGCGGCGTAGGCGGTCTGGAAGAAGCGCCGCCGCGCCGGACTGTGCCCAGGAGCGCTGCCCGCAGCGGCCGCCGATACCGCCGCCGACAGTGCCGTTAACACCGCGCATCCCGCCAGCCAACACAACGTAAGCAACGCCCAGGTGACGGGAAGCGCCGTTCCCCAGCTCAACCACCAGCTTGGAAAAAAACGCGACACGCGCTGGGAGTGCAGCAGAAAGGCGATCAGCGAGGCCAGCATCGACAATCCGGCGACGCCAGCAATCGCCAGCCGCCACCGCCGTCCGGCGTTCTTTGCTATCGAGCCCAGCAGCCACGCCAAAGCCGCCATCTGGCCCAACACGGAGGCGATGAATACCAGCAGATCCGGCAGGAACCGCAGCAGGCGATAGAGCACTGTTTTCATTTTATAGGTTTCATATGTATGGCACCTTCCTCTACAATCGAAAGATGTCGCTAGTGGTGGTGGGTTCGGTTGCTTATGACGGCGTGGAAACGCCGCACGGGCGGGTAGAGCGCATGCTGGGCGGTGCCGCGACTTACATTTCCCTAGCGGCCAGTTATTTCACCCAAGTGCGCATCGTGGCCGTGGTTGGCGACGATTTCGCGGCGGCCGACAGCGATCTGCTGGCCAGCCGCGGCATCGACCTGGAGGGCCTGGAGCGCGTGCCCGGCAAAACCTTTTATTGGGCCGGCAAATATACCCCCGACATGAACGATCGCGTGACGCTCACCACGGAACTCAATGTGTTCGCGGATTTTAAACCCAAGCTTCCCGAGAGCTATCAGAATGCGCGCTATCTGCTGCTTGGCAATATTCAGCCCAGCTTACAGCGCAGCGTGCGCGCGCAGATGAAGCACCTGCGCCTGGCGGGCGGCGACACTATGAATTTCTGGATCAGCGATTTCCGCTCGGAGCTGCTCGAAACCATCAAGAACTGGGATTTTCTCCTCATCAACGATCATGAAGCGCGCATGCTTTCGGGGGAAAACAATCTGCGCAAGGCAGCCGCCAAGATTCTGGATATGGGCCCGCACACGCTGGTGATCAAGCGCGGCGAGTACGGAGCCATACTATTCCGCCGCGATTCTTATTTCATTGTGCCCGGTTACCTGCTGGAAAACGTTTTCGATCCCACCGGCGCGGGCGATTGCTTCGCGGGCGGCTTTATCGGTTACCTGGCCGAGCACGGTTTCAGCCTGGAAGGCGATCACATCAGCCGCGGCATGTTGAGCCGCGCGGTCATTTTCGGGTCTGTCATGGGAAGCTTCTGCTGCGAACGCTTTGGCGTGGAACGCTTCCGCACGCTCAAGCGTGAAGAAATCGATGCCCGTTTTGAAGAGTTCCGCACCTTCACGTCATTTTAGTGCGGCCAACGTGGTGCTGCTGCTGACGGCCATCAGCGCCGCGGCCCTCGTTTGGTGCGCGTCGCAGGGCTACACGCTGTATTACGGGGACGCGGAGGCTCACCTGAACATCGCGCGCCGTGTACTCGATTCGCGCACCCCGGGCGCCGAACAGTTGGGCACCGTTTGGCTGCCGTTGCCGCATATTTTGATGCTCCCCTTCGTCGCGCGCGAGGCGTGGTGGCGTAGCGGCATCGCGGGCGCGATTCCAGCGGCGGTGGGATTTGTCGCTGCGGGCGCTTTTCTCTTCGCCGCCGCACGGCGTTTGTACGCTTCATCCGCTGCCGCGCTGGCTGCGGCGCTGTTGTTTGCGCTCAATCCCAATATGTTGTACCTGCAAGCCACGCCCATGAGCGAAGCCGTCTTCGCGGCGGCGCTGGCGGCGTTGCTGTGGACGACATTGGTGTTTCGCGATTCGCCATCCGGCTGGGCGGTGCTCGCGGTGGCGGCGGCGTCGAACGCGGCATCGCTGACGCGCTATGAAGGCTGGTTCTTGATTCCGTTTGTCGCGCTCTACATATTCTTCACCGCTCGGTGCAAGTGGTATGTGCTAATGTTCGCGGCACTGGCGGCGTTGGGACCGCTGGCCTGGCTGGCGCACAACCAGTATTACTATTCGAACGCGCTCGAATTCTACAACGGCGAGTTCTCGGCGCAAGCCATCTACGCGCGCCAAGTGGCCGTGGGCGTCGCGCGCTATCCCGGGGATCACAACTGGAGCCAGGCAATTCACTACTATTTCGCGGCCGTCAGGCTGACGCAGGGCTGGATTCTGGTTGTGTTCAGCGCACTGGGGGCCGTAGCGGCGCTGGCCAAGAAAATGTGGTGGCCGCTATTGTTGCTGGCGCTCCCGCCGGCGTTTTATGTGTGGAGCATTCACTCCTCAGGAACGCCGGTTTACGTGCCGACGCTGTGGCCGCATAGCTGGTACAACACGCGCTACGCGCTCGCGGCGCTGCCCCTCGCGGCGCTCGCCGCTGGCGGAGTGGTGGCGATGCTGCCCGCGAAGCTGCAGACGTTGGGCGCGGCCGCTTTGGTTTTGGCCGTGGCCGCGTCCTGGGCACTGGCGGGAGCGCCCTTGTGCTGGACAGAATCCGCCGTGAACTCCCAGGCACGCCTCGCATGGACCGGGCAAGCCGCCGCCTATCTGGCCGAAAATTATCAGGCGGGCGATGGCATCATTTATTCCTTCGGCGACCTCAGCGGCGTTTTGCGCGAGGCCGGTATTCCGTTGCGCGAGGGGCTGCACCAAGGCAACCGCCCCTCCTGGGACGCCGCCGTGCTGCGTCCCGATTTGTTTTTTCACGAAGAATGGGCGCTGGTCGCGGCCGGCGATCAGGTGGACAAAGCCGTGATCCGCTTAGGCCCGCGCTACGAACTGAAGAAGCGGATTCTAGTGCCAGGAGCGCCCGCCATCGAAATTTATAAACGCCAATGGAAGTACATCCCATGAATATCCCCTTCACCAAAGCGCACGGCGCGCTTAACGATTTTTTGCTCACTTGGCGCGAGGAGCTGCCGCGAAACCTGAGCGACATCGCCGCCGCCGCAATCGCGATCTGCCACCGCCATACCGGGATCGGCGCGGATGGTTGGCTGCTGCTTTCGCGAGGCTCGGGCGCGGATGGCCAGATTGAGCTGTGGAATTCCGATGGCAGCCGCAGCGAAATTTCCGGCAACGGCACGCGCTGCGCCGCGGCGCTGCTGGTGGAGCAGCACGCGGCCGGACCCGACGTGCGCATCGCAACCGGCGCCGGGCTTAAACACCTGCGCCTGCTCGGACGAAAGGGCCACGCTTACTCTTTTGAGATGAACATGGGCGCGGCGGCCGTCGAAGACCTGCACGCATCGATCGAAGAGCGCGAATGCACGATTCTGAACGTAGGCAATCCGCAATGCGTATTTTTCGTCGACGATTTCGATTTTGAATGGCAGGCGCTGGGAGCCCGTATTGAGCGCCATCCGCGCTTTCCTCAACGCACCAATGTTTCTTTCGTGCGCGTGGTGAACGGCCATACGCTCGACGTGCGTTTTTTCGAGCGCGGCGCGGGAGAAACCATGAGCTCGGGCACGGGATCCACGGGCGCCGCCGCAGCCGCCCTGGCGCGCGGCCTGGTGAGCCCGCCGGTGCAGGTTATAACGCCCGCCGGCCCGCTTGCATTACGCTGGGAAGGCGAGGCTATCTTTTTGGCCGGACCTGCCGAACTTATAGGGAACGGCGAGTTTTTCTGGAAAGGGACTGAAAGCAAGTGAGTTATTTCGAAGATCTTCAGAAGAAGATTACCTCTAAGACCGCACACGTGGGCATTGTGGGATTGGGCTATGTTGGCCTGCCGCTCGCGGTCGAGTTTGCGGCCGCCGGGTTCCACGTGACCGGAA
The DNA here is from genome assembly GCA_030775415.1 of Acidobacteriota bacterium. Taxonomy (GTDB): domain Bacteria; phylum Acidobacteriota; class Terriglobia; order Bryobacterales; family Bryobacteraceae; genus Palsa-187. Next base: position 8,781 of record JALYJH010000043.1, read on the forward strand.
TTGATATCGACGCCAAAAAAATTGCCGCGCTGAATCGTGGCGAGTCCTATATTCAGGACATCCCCACTTCCGTTCTGGCTCCGCTCGTGAAGTCCGGCAAGCTCAAGGCGACCACCGATTTCGCCGCCGTTGCCACGATGGATACCATCGATATTTGCGTCCCGACGCCGCTGCGTAAAACCAAAGATCCGGACATGAGTTACATCGTAAACGCATGCCAGGAGATCGCCAAACATTTTCATGCAGGCGTGCTGATCATCCTTGAATCCACCACTTATCCGGGCACCACCAATGAGTTGATGCTGCCTATGTTCGAGCGCCCCGGCATGAAAGTGGGCGAGGAATTTTTCCTGTGCTTTTCGCCGGAGCGGGTGGATCCCGGCAATGCCAAATTCCAGACGCGCAATATTCCGAAAGTAGTCGGCGGCATTACTCCGGCGTGCACGCAGATGGGCGCAATGTTTTATCAGCAGGCGCTCGAAACCGTGATTCCCGTGAACTCAACGCGGGTGGCCGAAATGGTGAAGCTGCTCGAAAACACTTTCCGCATGATCAACATCGGACTGGTGAACGAAATGGCGATGCTGTGCGATCGCATGGGCATCGACGTGTGGGAAGTGATCGACGCGGCCGCAACCAAGCCCTTCGGCTTCATGCCGTTTTATCCGGGACCCGGCCTGGGCGGCCATTGTATTCCCATTGACCCGTTTTATTTATCCTGGAAAACCAAGCAGGCGGGCATAGAAGCGCGCTTCATCGAACTGGCCGGATACATCAACGGCAACATGCCGCACTTCGTTGTCGACAAAATTCAGAACGCGCTGAACGATCACTCGAAGGCGCTCAAAGGCTCGCATGTGCATGTGCTGGGCGTGGCGTACAAGCGCGATATCGACGACGTCCGCGAATCGCCGGCGCTGGATATCATTCATCTGCTGGGGAAGCGCGGCGCGAAGGTAACGTATAGCGATCCATACGTGCCGCAGCTGCGCGCCGACGGCGTGGTGCCGGATATGAGCGCTGTCGATGCGGATCAAGGCGCCGCCGCGGCCGATTGCGTGGTGATCGTCACCGACCATAAAGGTTTTGATTACACGCGCATCGTTGAGCGCGCCAAGTTGATTGTGGACACGCGCAACGCATTGAAGGCCAACCCGTCCGCGAAAATCGTCCGGCTGTAGCGCTACTTAAGCGCAGCGAATTCGTCGCGGGCTTGCGCGAGTACTGGGAGATCGGGGTCGGCATCTTTCCACAGCGCGAAGAAAGCCTGATAGGCAATTTTCGCTTGGGCGGAATCTCCCGCGAGAGCCCACGCGCGTCCCACGCCGAGGTACGACAGCGGATACACGACGCCCCAGTTCGCGCCTTTGTGGTCCGCGATCTTTTGGAATTCCGCCGCCGCCGCCGCGCCCTGGTTGCGGCGCAGGTAGGCGATTCCGCGCAGATACGGCACCTGAGAATAGGCGTGCTCATAAGGTGCCGCGGCCTCCAGCGCTGCGATCGCCTGGCCGGGTTGATTTCGCTGAAGCGCTAACGCCGCGCGGGCCACGGGCAGGCGCACGGAATTCAGCAAAGTGTCCTGGGGACGTTCCTTGGCTTGCGCCTCGGCGGCTTTCAAGGGCGCTTCCGCATCGGAGCACAGCAGCGCGGCGACGGCTCCCGTCTGCTGCGCGCCGCCGCAGCCTCCGCGGAATTCACCCATGCCCGCGACTTGCGCCAGCAACTGGCCGGCCGCTGCTCCCAGGTTGTGTTGTTCGGCGAGGCGCGCGCCCTGCTGCGCGAGCGCGGCGGCTTTTTTGAATTCCCCGTGGATCAGAGCGTTCTGTGATTGCTCGCCCAGGCTTTGGTATTCCTCAGGCTTGCCCAGGAACCATGTCATTTCTGTGGCCGCAGCGGCCAGATCAGGCTGCATGAAAGCGACTCGAAGCAGCGCGCGGTGGACCTCGGGGAGGTCAGGCGTTCGTGGAACCGCTTTGGCTTCGGCGAAGCGGTCCAGCCGCGCATAAGCGAGAATCAGAGCCGAATATAGATTGGTGTCGCCCGCGGCTTGATATTCCGCGAGCGCTTTTTCCCATTCGCCAAGGCTCGTGTAAATGCCTCCGAGTTGGTTGTGTGCCAAGCTCGAGCGCGGATAA
>JALYJH010000044.1 GCA_030775415.1 Acidobacteriota bacterium
GGTCGGCTGCACTACGTACTGCGGATAAGTAATGGCGCCTGGGAGATTCACCGCGGCAGCGTCGGCAAGCAGAAGCGTCAGGGTTTGGAATCCCCAGGCGCCCGCGGGGTTCTGCCCAAAGATCTGATAAGCGATTGTGTTGGGCTGCGGCGTGAACACGCTTGAATCGAACCAGGTCTTGAACTGCCGGGCGGGGTCCCAGGCAGGCGCGTCCACGCCAAAGGCGGCGCGGTAGCTTTCGCGGGTATATTCCTGGAATAAGGCGAGTGCGGCGGGGCTATAACTGGCTTCGTCCGGCTGCGGCGGAGCCACGGGTAAACTGACAGGTGCGCTCATCGGGCTAAAATCTCCTGCCCGATCATGGACACCCGGGCTCAATGCCGGAACAGGGTTGCTACGCCTATTGTGCTGGCGCTAAGACGGTTAAAAGAAGAGCTTGGGGTGTGATTGCACGCGCTAAGGCTTGCCGGCTGCGGATGGCTGAGACAGGACCAGCGGGATTCGAACCTCGTGCTCGAAAGGCTGAACGGTCAAACGCAGGGCAGCCTTAAAAACGCCTTTGTCGGAAGGGTGATAGGTAACTTTAAAAGTGGCCTCTTCTTGCGCCCTAAGCTGGAATTTCTTGGGTTGCACGACAAATCCCGGGAAATCCGCAATTAAATCAGCTTCCACGCGAATCTCTCCTGGGGCGTTGTTGTGGAAAACGATCTCCTCCGTCGATTCCCGGCCCACGGTGAAGGGCATGCTCTGGCGATTGAGAGGAGGAACCTGAGATGTTGGGACGGGAACTTTTTTGACGGCCTCAACCGCTGTTTCAGTGGTAATTTCCTTAGGCAGTTTGGGGCCAGTCGCTGCCGCGGAACCCGGCGTGGCGGCGGGCATGGGTCCAACTACCGTCATAACCGTGTCTTTCGAAGGATCGTGATACCACTTCCATTGACCGTTTTCAAGCTTCCAACGATCTATCCTCCCCGAAGGAATTTCGACGGGCCGCCCTTCCAACATAAGCGTCTGCTTCGACGCGGAACTCACAGCCGCCTTGGTGAAGTTATCGGAGTATTCGATTTTCTGCAGTTCGATCGATGCGGACTTTTCTTTGGCCGTGCCCAGATAATAATCCTGGCTGTCTTCGGCCACCATATCGTAAGCTTTGCGAAAATTTCCTTCCATCTGATACTTGAGGAACGCAGTGGCTTGGGCGCGCAAGGCTCGATCGACTTCCGTAGGAGGCGCGGGGGCCTGTGCGAGGCTCAATAGCGGCGCGGCCAAGAGTACAACAGTGTAAATTCGCATAGGTTTTCGTGCGGAAGTGGCTGGGAGGCAGGGATTCGAACCCCGATACGCGGCTCCAGAGGCCGCAGTCTTACCGTTAGACGACCTCCCAACTTTATCCAGTTTATCAGACGCGAGCGAATCCAAAACAGACCGCCGAGAGCTTGTTAATCTTTGACGATCATCGGGCTGAGGACGGCGGGATGCCGCTCGATACGAGACCGGCGGGTGCAAGCCGGTGCGATTACCGGCAGCCTGTTCTTTATTCGCTTCATGTCAGAATAGATGATTCATGTCAAGAATTCAGCGCGCTTTAATAAGCGTCACAGATAAGACGGGGGTGGTGGACTTCGCACGTGCCCTCTCCACCTACGGAGTGGAGGTGCTTTCGACCGGCGGAACGTATCGCGTGCTCAAAGAGGCCGGGATTGCGCCGCTGCGTGAGGTAGCCGAGGTCACCGAGTTCCCAGAGATGCTGGATGGCCGCGTGAAGACCATTCATCCGCGCATCGCCGGCGGCATTCTAGCGATGCGAGCCAAGCCGGAGCACATGCGGGCTATCGCCGAGCACGGGATTCCGCCCATCGATTTAGTGTGCGTCAATCTATATGAATTCGAGAAGATCGCCGCGAAGAAAGACGCCGCGCTGGAGGAACTGATCGAGAATATCGATATCGGTGGACCCACCATGATCCGCGCCGCGGCCAAGAACTGGCAGGATGTGGCGGTGGTGACGGCAGCGTCCGATTACCCGGCGATTGTGGCGGAATTGCGCGAGAGCGGCGGTAGTCTCGCTCGCGACACGCATTGGCGGCTGGCCAAAAAAGCGTTCGCGACCACGGCGGCTTACGATCGTGCCGTGAGCACGCGGCTGGCGGACGTTCCTCCCACGGGTGATATGCTGCCGGCCATCCTGGATATTCGAACGCCGCGCAAGCTGGCACTGCGTTACGGCGAGAATCCGCATCAGGCGGCGGCACTGTATGCATCTGGTAACGCGGGCATCGCGGGCGCGGAGCAGTTGCATGGCAAGGAGCTCTCCTACAACAACCTGGTGGATCTGGACGCGGCCTGGCAGCTGATCGCGGAGTTTGACGCGCCCGCGTCGGCTATCATCAAGCACACCAATCCTTGCGGCTGCGCGGAGGGTGCGACGCTTGCCGAAAGCTACCAGCGGGCATTCGAAGCTGATCCGATTTCCGCTTATGGCGGGGTGCTGGCGTTCAACCGGACGCTGGATGTGGAGACGGCGGCAGAAATCGCCAAGACATTTATCGAGGCTATTGCGGCGCCGGATTACAGCGCAGACGCACTGCGGGTTTTACGGGACAGGAAGAATCTGCGGCTGCTAAAAGTGGCGGCCGGGTCCGCGGAAACGGTGGTGAAATCCATTAGCGGAGGGTTCCTGGCGCAGACTCCGGATGTGCAGCGGCTGTCGCGAGCCGCGACACAGGTGAGAACCAAGCGCGCGCCGACGGCTGGCGAGTGGGCCGCGCTCGAATTCGGCTGGAAGGTCGCCAAACATGTGAAGAGCAATGCGATCGTTTACGCGCGGATGGTGGAGGGCGTGGGGCAGGCCATCAGCGCCGGCGCGGGGCAGATGAGTCGCGTCGATTCCGTGAAGTTCGGCGCCATGAAAGCGGTTCTGCCGTTGGCCGGAGCGGTGGTGGCTTCCGACGCCTTTTTCCCGTTCGCGGACGGCGTTGAAGAAGCCGCGCGGCACGGCATCACGGCGGTCATTCAACCTGGGGGATCGGTGCGCGATGAAGACGTGATTGCCGCGGCCGACCGCTTGGGACTAGCGATGGTATTTACCGGAGTGCGCCACTTCCGCCACTAATTGTCGCTGAATAGCTTGAGTTTGTTATCCACGCTGGTGACGCCCTTCACCTTTTTCGTCAGGCGGGCAGCTTTATCGCGTGCTGCCGCGTCGTGAACCCGGCCGAGCAGAGTGACCGCGCCATTCTTGACGGTGACTTCGAAACCAGCGCCTTTGACATCAGCATCGTCGGCCAGCTTGCGGCGGACAGCGTCATAAATCTGGTCGTCTTTGGGCGTTCCTTGTGCCATCACAAACATGGGCACGATCAACACGAGCAGGAGAAGCAAGGAAATAAGGCGCATAAAGTTGCCTTTCCAATTCTAGCGCCAGTCCACCGCTGACAAAAATACTGGATCCTGACGCCAGCCGGCGCGAACCTTGACGAAAGTCTGCAGAAAAACTTTGCGATCGAAGAGATGCTCCAGTTCCTTGCGCGCTAGCGTGCCGATTTTTTTGAGTGCTTCGCCGCCAGCCCCGATGAGGATGGCCTTCTGCCCCGCCTTTTCGACATAAATGGTGGCGGCGATGCGCAAGAGTTTCGGGGTATCCTCCCAGGATTCGATCACCACGGCAATGGCGTGCGGCACTTCCTGTTGCGTGTGATGCAGGACTTTTTCGCGGAGCACTTCGGACGCAAGGAAACGCTGCGGCTGGTCCGTCAGATAGTCAGCGGGAAACGGCGCGGGGCCGTTGGGCAGACGTTCAATGATTTCGTGCCGCAGTACATCAAGGCCATCGCCGGTTTTGGCCGAGATCGGAATGTAGGCGGCGAAATCATGCAGCGGGCGGTATTTCTCGATCAGGTCCAGGAGTTTGGGTTTCTGATCCAGCCAATCCACCTTGTTTAACACAGCTATGACGGGTGCTTCTACTTTCTTGGCTAAGTCCACCGCCTCCCTGTCTTCGTCGCTGAACGGCCCGAGCGCATCGATGACGAACAACACGACGTCGGGCGCGCCAGCGGTGCGGACGGTATCCATCATGCGCTTATTCAGCAGGGTATTGGATTTATGAATGCCGGGCGTGTCGACAAACACGATTTGGGCCTCGGGCAGCGTCAGGACCCCTTGAATAGAAGTGCGCGTGGTCTGCGGCTTGGCTGCCACAATCGCCAGCTTGGTGCCAAGCAGCGCGTTTAAGAGCGTGGATTTGCCAGCGTTTGGGCGGCCCAGGATGGTGACAAATCCGGCCCTGTGTTTGATTTTTTTCATTGCGTGGAGAGAGCTTTCGAGACGCGGACTTGATCGACGCGCACCTGATTGGCGGACAAGACTTTGATGGAGATACCGTCGCGCTCGATGGTTTCGCCGGCTTCGGGAACGTGTCCCAGCCACTCGGTAACCAGTCCGCCGACGGTGGTGGATTCGGTGCCCTCGGGCGGATGGAAATCCAACAAGTCTTGCAGGCGGCCGATGTCGAAGCTGCCGGAGACCACGTAGCTGCCGTCCGGCTGGGCGCTGAAATCGCGCTCAGGCTCGTGCTCGTCGTGAATTTCGCCGACGATTTCCTCGACCATGTCTTCCATGGTGACGATGCCCGCGGTAGAGCCATATTCGTCCACCACCACCGCCATGTGCGCGCCTTCTTCCTGCATCTCGCGCAGCAGATCGTTCACCGGTTTCGTCTCCGGAACGGCGCGGATGGGGCGCACGATGTCGCGGACCTTGCGTTTCGCGCGCTCGTCGGCGTCAAGCTCAAACATATCCCGCACGTGCACGAACCCCGTAATCTGGTCGATGTTTTCCTCGTAAACGGGGATGCGCGAGTACTGCTCGTGGATCACGATTTCGCGCAGTTCTTCGAGCGATGCGTCCTGCCTTATGGCAACGATGCGCGGGCGCGGGGTCATCACCTCACGCACGGTGGTATCGCCGAACGCCACCACCGATTGGATCAGCTCGCGATCGCCTTTTTCAATGATGCCTTCCTCTTCTCCCGCCGCGATGAGGGCGTCGATGTGCTCCTCGGGCGTGGGAGCTTCATCGGCCTGCGGATGATCGCCTAAATCAAATACCGATTGCAGAAAATTCAGCGCCCATGTGAGCGGACGCATCAGCAGGGCCATCGCGCAGAACAGCGGAACCAGCGGCAGCAGGCCTTGTCCGGTGGTTTTGCGGTAGATCACCTGCGGGATCATGTAGGTGCCGAGAATCGCGAAAAACGACACCAGCAGCACGGCGACGATGAGCGCCTCCCAATCTGACGCGTTATGCGCCGTGAGGGCCAACGTCAGGCACCCGACTACGGCCAGGCCCAGGTGTTTCACCAGCGAGAAGGTAAGCGCGCCCAATTCGGTTTCGAGTCCGATTTTAGTTTCCAGCGTGGATTTGAAAAACTCCAGCGAGGGGAGCTCGCGCGCGCGGATGCGCAGGGATTCCAGGTACAACACCTGTATGGTGGTGGCCAAAGTCACGACGATGGCGACAATCGCGTCCAGGACCAGGAATAGGAGCGTCATTGGGTGCGCTCAATCAGTCCGCGGGGCAGACCCAGGCGTTTGCGCCAGCGAAGTTCCGCTTTCCGCATTTCGCCGGAGTCCGTTTCATGATCCAGGCCGGCGAGATGCAGCGCGCCGTGCAGCATCAAAATACGCAGCTCATCGGAGACCGAATGGCCGTGCTCGGCCGCCTGCGCGCGGGCGCGGTCTATGGAAATGGCGATATCGCCAGCGATTCCGTTGGGCGGCGCGGCAGGGAAGGAGAGCACATCGGTGGGGTGATTCTTGCCGCGGAATTGACGATTCAGGCGGCGGATTTCGGCGTCGTCCGCGATCAGACAGGCGATGGTTCGTCCGCCCGCGACGCGCCGGGTGAGTTCGCCCAGGAATTGGCGCAGTTCCTCGCGCCGCACTCTGCGGGAAGTGTGAAATAGCAACGGAATGTCGTCGGGTGACATTGGGGAGCGGCTCAGGCCGCTGTTTCGGGTACGGGGACCGGCTCCGCGGCGGCCTCGGCAGGCGCCGTGTCAGCAAGTTTGAGCGACAACTGGCGGTTGGCGCCGGTAATCTCGTTGTAACGCTCGTAAGCTTTGACGATTTTCTGCACCAGATTGTGGCGCACCACATCACGGTCGTCGAACTGGACGAAGCTGATACCCTCGACGTTGCGCAGAACATCCACTACTTCGACCAAGCCGCTGCGCGTGCCCGGCGGCAAATCGATCTGCGTCACGTCGCCGGTCACGACCATCTTTGAATTGAATCCCTGGCGCGTCAAAATCATCTTCATCTGCTCGGGCGAGGTGTTCTGCGCTTCATCCATGATGATGAAACTGTCGCTGAGCGTGCGGCCGCGCATAAAGGCCAAAGGTGCGATTTCGATGGTATTGCGCTCGAGCAATTTCTCGACTTTTTCCGCTTCTATCATGTCGTAGAGCGCATCATAGAGCGGGCGCAGGTAAGGATCCACTTTTTCTTGGAGCGTGCCGGGCAGGAATCCCAGGCGCTCGCCGGCTTCGACAGCCGGGCGGGTCAAGACGATGCGGCTGACGCGCTTGGAAAGTAGCGCGGAAACGGCCATGGCGACGGCCAAATAAGTCTTGCCGGTGCCGGCGGGGCCGATACCGAAAACCAGGTCGTGATGCTCGATGGCATCGAAGTAGCGGCGCTGGTTCATGGTCTTCGGCGTGATGATTTTCTTGCCGAAGCTGCGCTGCTTGCCGCTCTCCACCAGGCGGCGGAGGCTGGCGTCCCGGTCGGCCGTAACCACGCGCAGGAAGCTGTTGAGATCGCCGTTATTGAAGACGTGGCCATCGCGCATCAGGGCCACGTAGTCGTCCAGGATGCTGGCGGCGCGGGCTACGTCAGAATCTTCACCCTCGATCTCGATCGCGTCATTCAGCAAACGCGTACGCACGTTGAGGCCGGATTCAATCAGGCGGATATTTTCATCGCGGGTCCCAAACAAGGACTCAATGCCACGGCTGATCTGTACGCTGGACTTCATTCGAGGGGAGTACGGGGGTAGTGCGCGAAACCGGACATCCGCGGGCGCGGAGGCAGGGACAACATCTGCCTTTATCATAGCAGAAAACCCTGCATAATAAGGCTCCAAAAGATGCGGCCCCGCAAAGCCCTGTGCTATTCTGAAAACGCCGATCTGGCAATGCGGGGACGTAGTTCAGTTGGTTAGAACGCCGGCCTGTCACGTCGGAGGTCGCGGGTTCGAGCCCCGTCGTCCCCGCCATTTATCCTTTTCTTGTAGACGTTCCCCAAGCAAGGCTGGGCGCGAAAATGAAGGACAATAGGCCATGAGCATGCCGCAAGATCCTCAAGACCCGCCCTACCCGTTTCCAGGTCCAGCCTTTCCGCTTCCGGATCCGGACGCTCCGCCCGATCCGGATCAAGACGAGCCGCCTCCGTCGCCGCTCCCGTCCGTGTTCTCCTTGTTGGGGTAGCATGTGAGTGGTGCCCGTCCAAGGGTAGTCACCACCCTCAAGCGCCGGTTGGCTACCGAGCACGGGTGCCAAGCGGCCACGGGTTCTCGCGTTAGCGAGGACCCTGCTTATTAGACGATTCCCATACAAAAATGTATCAGCCGTTCGCTGCGCCGGGCGAGGCGTATGCGAGACTAATTGCCGCCGGATGGGGAGGGTCTCACCGAGGCCGGATATGAAATGGCCGCCCCACGGGGCGTAATGGTGAAGTCGGGCATCGCGACCACCTTCAATGTTCCTGCGAGAGACTTGAAGCCCTCGTTGAGTTCGAAGACATGGGCGCGCGTTAGCTCCAGCGGAGATTCGTCGGGCTGATAGCTGTTGCCGCGTCCGTAATCGAGATAGGGCCATTTCTTCTGCTCGATGTGCGTGCCGAAAACATGGGCCACCAGGTGGTCGCTCACGAAGTCAGCTAAACGCTGGGTGCTCGCGGTGAAGGTTGCGAGATCTTCCTGGTTCACCGAGAGCAGTCCGGGATACAGGCTGTCGCCGGTCATCAGGTTGCCGGTGAGACGGTCGTAGAGCGCGATGCTCGCAACGTCATGTCCCGGAAACGGAATCACGTCAATCATCCGGCCGCCCAGATCGATGTGGCCAATATCGGTGGGCCAGCTTGCGATGCCGGCACCCTTCTGAATCTCCGCCGGTTTGGGAGCAATGTACTCGACGTTGGCTAGGGCCTGGAATTGCGGATCACCGGCGGTGTGATCGTTATGCGAATGGGAATGGATCACGATCAGGGAAACGGGGGCGTGTTTCTTGCGCGCGGCCCACTTCGCCATAAGATCCATGATGACCGGAGCCGTGGGAATCACGGTCCCGCGGCTGCCATCCGGCATCAAACGCGCCACTCCGGTATCTTCGAGCAGCGCCTTATTTTCACCGAATAGCAAATACAAAAACGGCTTCTCGGGGTTCACGCATCCGGATTCGCGAATGATATAGAAGTCTTCGTTGTACTCCTTCACCTGCCAGTCGGGAACCGTGACGCAGTTGGGGCCGCCGCTTCTCCAGCCACTCGGGACCGTTCCCTGCTGCAAACCCAAGCCATCGCCCGCCTGAAAATTCGGCGCTCGCGCAGGCCCGTTGGTGGGACGCGCAACCACCGCGAAATCCGGATACACCTGATTGATGGGTTTGCCATTCATCTTGTGGAACGCCTCCGCGAGCTCGAACACATGCGCTCGGCTGAGTTCCAGCACATGTTCCTTGGGCTGATAAGGAGTCCCGCGCGGATAGTCGAAATACGGCTGGCTGCCTTGTTCGATGTGCGTACCGAGAACGTGCGCCACCGGGTGAACTTTCACGAACGCCAGCAGGCGCTCAGCGCTGGCCGCGTACGTGGGGATTTGCGCTTCGGCCACGCCCAGACGCCCCGGATAGAGGCTATCGCCCGTGAGCAGATTGCCTGTGAGGCGGTCATAGAGCGCGATGCTCGCAACGTCATGGCCGGGGAACGGGATCACATCGACGATGCGGTTTCCCAGATCGATCTGGCCGAGGTCTGTGGGCCAGTTCGCAATCCCCGCCGCTTTCTGAATCTCCGGCGGTGCGGCCGCGATGAACTGCACGTCCGGCATCCCCTGGAACTGCGGATCGGCGGCGACATGATCGCCATGCGAATGCGAATGGATCACCACCAGCGACACCGGGGCGTGCTTCTTACGCGCGGCCCACTTCGTCATCAGGTCCAGGATCACCGGCGCCGTGGGAATCACGCTTTTGTCCGCCAGGCTCGCGACGCCGGTATCTTCGAGCAGCGCTTTCTTATCGCCGAAGATCAAATACAAAAATGGCTTCTCAAAGTGCACGCAGCCGGACTCGCGCAGAATGTAGAAATCCTCGTTGTATTCGTGAACCTGCCAATTTGGGACCGTCAGGCAGTTGGGGCCGCCGGTAAGCCAGGGTTCTGCCAGCGTCCCCGGCTGCAACCCCGCGCGATCGCTTTGCGCCGCCACCGCGCAGGTGGCGAGCAGCAAGAAGATAGAAAGTGTTTTCATGATCGTTCTCTTTCGCATCAATTGGCCTTGGGTTTCGCCCGCAATTCAGGCGGGTACTGAGTCTCGGGAGTTCCCCGCGGCACCAGAGTGAAATCCGGCGTGGCGTAAACTTTGTTTTCACCGTGCAGCGAGATAAACGCGTCGTTGAGTTCGAAGACGTGCGCGCGCGTCAGTTCTAGCGGCGCCTCATCGCGCTGCCAGATCGTGCCGCGGCCGAAGTCGACATACGGCGTGCCCTGCTGTTCAATGTGAGTGCCGAATACATGAGCAACCGGATGCTCGCTCACGAAATCGGCGAGGCGCTGGGCGCTGGCGGCGTACTTAGCCAGATCTTCCACCGCCAGAAGTCCCGGATACAAACTGTCGCCGGTCATCAGGTTGCCAGTCAAGCGATCGTACAAGGCGATGCTCGCTTCCTGGTGGCCATCGAATGGAATCACGTCGACAATGCGGCCGCCCAAGTCGATATGGCCGATGCTGTCCGGCCACTTGGCCATGCCAGTGTGCTTCTCAATCTCGTCCGGCTTGGGAGCGATATACTCCATGCCCGCGATTTGCTTCAATTGTTCGTCGCCCGCGGTGTGGTCGTTATGGCCGTGCGAATGGATCACCACCAGCGAAACCGAAGCGTGCTTTTTCTTGGCCGCCCACTTGTCCAGCAGATCCTGAATGACAGGAGCGGTTGGGATTACAGTCCCGCGGGTGAAATCGGGCATCAGCATGGCAACGCCAGTATCTTCAAGAAGAGCCTTGTTTTCGCCGAAGATCAGAAACAGGAACGGCTTCTCAGGATTGATGCAGCCTGATTCGCGCAAGATATAGAAGTCTTCGTTGTACTCTTTCACCTGCCAATCCGGTATGGTTACGCAATTGGGGCCGCCGGTTCTCCACCCGGCCGGCACCGTCCCGGGTTGCAGGCCCAGGCCGTCGCCCGCCTGAATGTTCTCCGGCTGCTTGACACCCGTCACTCGCGGCACGACGGCGAAATCCGGATAAACGATTTTGACCGGCTTGCCATCCATCTTTTTGAACGCTTCGTTCAATTCGAAGACGTGGGCGCGGCTCAGTTCCAGGACATGCTCTTTAGGTTGGTAGGTCGTTCCTCGCGGATAATCGAAGTACGGCTGGCTGCCCTGTTCGATGTGCGTTCCCAGAACGTGCGCCACCGGGTGCAGTCTGACGAAATCTACCAGGCGCTGTGCGCTCGCCGCGTAAGTGGGAATCTGCGCCTCACCGACATACAAACGCCCCGGATACAAGCTGTCGCCGGTCAGCAGATTGCCGGTGACGCGGTCGTAGAGCGCAATGCTCGCGACATCGTGGCCTGGAATCGGAATCACATCCACAATACGGTTCCCTAAATCGATTTGGCCCAGATCCGTC
>JALYJH010000045.1:0-7767 GCA_030775415.1 Acidobacteriota bacterium
AACCTTTGAGGCGCTGAAGGATTTGACGCAGGAATCTTCGTTCACAGTGCGTGGGAAGATTCGTGCGGAGGCGCGGGCTCCTGGCGGATACGAGTTGGACGTGGAGTCCGCTCACATAGTGCAACGCGTGCCCGAAGATAGGCCCTATCCGATTACTCCGAAAGATCACGGCGTCGATTTTTTAATGGATCACCGGCATCTGTGGCTGCGCAGCCGCCGGCAGCACGCGGCTTTGCTGGTGCGGCATGAGGTGATTAAAGGCATTCGCGACTATTTCGATTCGCATGGGTTCGTACTGGTGGATACGCCGATTTTCACGCCCGCCGCCTGTGAAGGCACAAGCACTTTATTCGAAGTCAATTACTTCGACGAAGAAAAGGTGTACCTGGCGCAGTCCGGTCAGCTGTATAACGAAGCAACAGCGATGGCGTTCGGCAAGACCTACTGCTTTGGCCCCACCTTTCGCGCGGAAAAGTCTAAGACCCGCCGGCATCTCACGGAGTTCTGGATGGTGGAACCGGAAATGGCTTACGCGGACCTCGAGGACGTCAAGCGGGTAGGCGAGGAGCTGATCGTTTCCGTCGTGGCGCGAGTGTTGGAGAATCGCCCAGAAGAGTTGAAGCAGTTGGAGCGGGACGTCTCGAAGCTCGAAGCGATCCAGGCGCCATTTCACCGCCTGAGTTACGACGATGCGGTGTTGAAATTGCAATCCAAGGGTAGCGAGATTCAATGGGGCACGGATTTTGGGAACACCGATGAGACGCTGCTTACCGATGATCTCGACCGGCCGGTGATTGTCGACCGCTTCCCCTCGGCGGTGAAGGCGTTCTATTTCCAGACAGCTCCGGAGCGGCCCGAAGTGGCGCTTGGGGCGGACTTCATCGCTCCCGAAGGGTTTGGCGAAGTGATCGGTGGCGGGCAGCGCATCCACGATTTGGATCTGCTGTTGCAGCGCCTGAAGGAACACAATTTGCCGGCGTCGGATTTCGAATGGTATCTGGATTTGCGGCGCTATGGGTCGGTGCCGCACGCTGGGTTCGGGATGGGCGTGGAGCGGTTCGTCGCCTGGATGTGCGGCCTGGAGCATATTCGCGAGACCATTGCATTCCCGCGGATGCTGTACCGGACGCGGCCGTGAAGCAATCTCACATCGCCATCATCGGCGCTCCGATGGATTTGGGAGCCGGGCGTCGCGGCGTCGATATGGGACCGTCGGCCCTGCGCCTGGCGGGCCTCAACGAAAAGCTGTCCTCGCTGGGCTACCAGGTTGAGGATTTAGGCAATGTGCCGGTGGAGCAGCCGGAAAGCTTGCCCGTCGGCAATCCGGGAGCCCGCTATCTTTCACAGATTGCGCTAACGTGCACAAGACTCGCCGAGATGGTGGAGCAGGCCGCGGGAAACGGGCGCGTTCCGGTGGTGCTGGGGGGCGATCATTCGATCGCGATCGGCACCGTCTCAGGCATGTCGCGGCACTTGCGCAAGGCCGGGTTGAAGCTGGGGCTGATTTGGATTGACGCGCATGCGGATATGAACACGCCGGCGACCAGTCCGAGCGGGAACGTGCACGGGATGCCGCTGGCTTGCTGCATCGGGCTTGGGCCAGCGGAGCTGATCTCGATTGGCGGTCCGGCGCCGCAGGTGGAGGCGTCGTCGGTGGCGCTCATTGGACTGCGCAGCGTCGACGACGTTGAACGGTTCAACGTGCGCGGCGCGGGATTGCATCCGTTCACGATGCGCGATATTGATGAGCGTGGGCTGCCTGCGGTGATCAGGGAGGCAATCGACAGGGTTACGGAGCGCACGGCAGGGTTTCATCTGTCGTTCGATATGGACGCCGTCGATCCGCGCGAGGCGCCAGGCGTCGGCACGCCGGTGCGTGGCGGCATCACGTATCGCGAGGCGCACCTGGCAATGGAGCTGATCGGCGACAGCGGGCGCATGACGTCTCTCGAAATCGTCGAAGTGAATCCGGTGCTGGACGAAGCCAACCGCACGGCTCTGCTGGCGGTGGAACTGGCGACCAGTGCGTTGGGGAAACGAATATTATGAAACTTCGGGTGGCGGTTTTGTATGGAGGGCGTAGCGGGGAGCACGAAATTTCGCTGCGCTCGGCTGAGTCCATTATTGCGGCGATGGACCCGCGGCGTTTCGAAGTCGAGCGCATTTTTATCACCAAGGAAGGGCGCTGGGAGCCGCGCGCGATCTCGCCTGAGCCGGGAGGAAATCCGGGAATTGACGTTGTTTTTCCAGTGCTGCACGGGACTTTCGGCGAAGATGGTACCGTTCAGGGATTGCTGGAGTTAGCCGGCTTGCCCTACGTCGGCGCCGGGGTTTTAGGATCGGCCGTGGCCATGGATAAAGAGGTCACCAAGCGGCTGCTGCGCGAGCGCGGATTGCCGGTGGCTGAATTTATCGTTTTGCAGCGCGGGAATTACAACCTGGAAGACATCTGTGCGCGACTGCCGTTCCCCATGTTCGTCAAGCCGGCGAATCTAGGATCTTCGGTGGGCATTTCCAAAGTGAAGAACTGTGCGGAGCTGGCGCCGGCGCTCGAATTCGCCGGGGAGTTCGATCGCAAGATCCTGGTCGAGCGCGGTATCACGGGCCGGGAGTTCGAGTGCGCCGTGCTGGGCAATCGCGATCCCATCGCGGCGATCCCCTGTGAAATTCTGCCCTCGCGCGAGTTCTACGATTACGATGACAAGTATGTTCTGGGCACTTCGAAGACGATTTTGCCGGCGGACTTGACGGCGGAGCAGACGCGCGAAGTGCAGCGCTTGGCCGTCGAATGCTACCAGGCGGTACATTGCGAGGGGATGGCGCGCGTCGATTTCCTGCTCGAAACCACCACCGGCAAATTCTATATCAACGAGCCCAATACCATTCCCGGCTTTACGTCCATCAGCATGTATCCGAAAATGTGGGAAGCGGCAGGCGTCGCTTACGCCGACTTGATCGGGCGCTTGATCGATCTCGCTATCGAAAGACACGCGGAACGGAAACTCACGCGGTTTCACAGGTGAGTATGCGGACGTTTGCGCTCGTCATTTTATTGCTTTTGCCCGCCGCATTGCGGGCGGATGACGATCCAGCGGCCACCATGGCCGATGACCTGAAGAAGATCGTCGATATTTTTGTGACGCTCGACGAGCAGGCTGCGGACCCCGTGTTGCCGGATCAGGCCATCTATCAGGGCGCGATTCCGGGCATGCTGCGCACGCTCGATCCGCATTCGATCTTTTTCGATCCGGAGCAGTTTCAGCAGTTGCAGCAGATGCAGCAAAGCGAGTCCAAGGGTTTCGGAACCATCGTCAGCATCGTCCCGGGACGCGTGACTATTTTGCAGACGATGGAGGGGTCGCCTTCGGCGAAATCCGGGCTGAGCGCCGGGGATGAGATTTTGGCCATCAACAATATCCCGCTGTTGGCGTTGGTGCCGGAACAGCTGATTCAGTTGTTGTCGCAGGCGCGGCAGCAGCCGGCGCTGCTGGACGTGCGCAAGCCGGGGAACACGCGCACGTTCCGCCTCACGCTTTCCCCCGAGCTGATAAATGAGCCCAGCGTGGACCGGGTATTTACGCTTTCGCCCGGGATCGGGTATCTGCGGATCAAGAGTTTCGAAGAGCCTACCGGTAAGCTGGTGAAAAGCAGCATCGACGCGCTGGGCGGCGCCGATCTCAAAGAGTTGGTGATTGATTTACGTGGCAATCCGGGCGGTGCCGTGAAGGCTGCGGTGGAGGTCGCGGCGCTGTTCTTAAAGCCCGATCAAACGGTGTTCACGATTCGCGGACGCAGCGAGCAAAAAGAGGAAGTTAAGGTGCCGGCGCTGGCGCAGCCCTATCTAGTTCCGCTGGCGGTGTTGATGGACGCGAAGAGCGCCAGCGCAGCCGAGATCCTGGCAGGTGCCTTGCAGGACCATGACCGCGCCACGATTTTCGGCGAGCCTAGTTACGGCAAGGGCATCGTGCAGAACGTGTTTCCCCTATCGGGCAATAGCGGACTCGCGTTGACCGTTGCGTTTTACTACACGCCCAGCGGCCGGTCTTTGCAGAAACCACTCGCCAGCGGATCGCTGAATGTGGCGGCCAAAGCTACCCCCGGGACGTTTCACACCGATGCGGGGCGCGCCGTGCTCGGCGGAGGTGGGATCCAGCCGGATATTCCGGTGCAGCCCCCCCAGGTCAGCCGGCTGGTTTACGTACTGGATGCGAGCGGGATATTGACGGCGTTCGCGGGCGAGTACGTGCAAGCCCACGACATTTCGGAGCCCTTCGAGGTCACGCCCGAGTTGCTGGACCAGCTCAAGGTGTCTCTCTCGCAGCGCGGGATCCAGCCTGCTCTAGGGGAGTGGCTGCGCGATCGCGATTTGATCCAGAGCAAGTTACAGCAGGAAATCGTCAACCTGAAATTAGGCGTAGAAAAAGGCGATAGGATCGAAATGCGGCGCGACCCGGTCGTGCTGCGGGCGATTGAGAGCTTTAGCGCGCCGCTGCGGTAGCGCGCCGCGATTGCACGTAGTGAATCAGCAGAGGCAGCAAACTCACAAAAACAATCAGCAGCACGACTTTTTCAAAGTTCTTGCGGATCAGGGGAATGCCGCCGAGATAGTAGCCAGCCAGCGTCATGGAGAGCACCCAGCCCAAGCCGCCGAAAACATTGAAGGAAACGAAGCGCGGATAGGGCATGCGTCCCACGCCGGCCATGAAAGGCGCGAAGGTGCGGACGATAGGCGCGAACTTCGCATAGATCAAAGTTTTGCCCCCGTGCTTGGCGTAGAAGGCTTGGGTGCGAGTGACGTATTCCTGCTTGAACACGCGTGAATCCTTGCGCGAGAAAATAGCGGGGCCCGTGCGGCGGCCCAGGAAATAGCCGCTCTGGTCCCCCGCGATTGAAGCAATCACCAGCAGGGCGGTGATCTTGACGATATCCAGATGGCCCGCGCCGCAAACCACTCCCACCGTGAACAGCAGCGAATCACCGGGCAGGAACAGGCCCACCAGCAATCCGGTTTCCGCAAAAACAATAAAGGCCAACAGGCCATAGCCGAGCCAGCCCGTCAACACCTGCGTAAGCAGGTGGATCAGCTGATCCGGATCGGTAAGGCTGCGCCAAATTTCGAGGACGAAATGCACAGGGGCGCCGGTACGTTCCTAGCGCGAAGGATGGTAAGATGCCGCCAATTGCTGAATGGCGGCTTGGTGGACCTTCAATTTCCCGTCCTTTCGCACTTGCTCGAGAAGGCTGTCCTGGAACAACCCGTACATGACGCGCGCTTTGGTTTGCTTCAGCTCCAGCAGGGCCGAATCGCGTTCATTGGAATAGTTTTTCGGGTCGGGCGTGCTGCGGTCCAGTACTTTGTAGATGATGTTGCGGCCTTGCACCGATTGAGGACCGTTGGTGCTTCCCACGGGTTTGCTAAAGGCCTCGGGCAGCACCACGGCATTGCCTAATCCTTCGATCGAATCGTTGGCCGTGAAGTCGGCGGACGTCACCAGATTCAGCTTAAACTTTTTGGCGACCGCTTCGATGTCGGATCCCGCATGAATCTCCGCCGCCGCTTTGAGAGCGGCCTGATTGGCCACCGAGATGGATTCGTTGGTGACGTAGCGGTCACGGACCTGGGCCTCCACGTCGCTGAACTGAGCCGACATCGGCGGGGTCTTTTGGGTAAGCACGACCAGGGCGATTTTGTTTCCCATGATTAGCAGGGAATCGGAGACGTCATTCGGCTTCATGCCTGCCAGCGCCCCTGCGATCTCGGGAGCGGGTCCCAGCGACGGAATCGGCTCGCCCACTTTAGCGTCTTTCACCGTTATTAGGTCCAGGTCAAACTGCTTGGCGACGTCCGCTGCCGACCCTGGGTTTTTGAGGAGCGCGGCCCGAGCCTGATCTACGGTCGACTGAATTTTCTCATTCACGCCTTGCTTCTTGAGTTGCTCGGCGATGCTGTCTTTCACTTCCTCGAAGGGTTTTACGCGGGCGGGTTCTTTCGCTTCCACTTGGATAATGTGATAGCCGTACTCGGTAGTAACCAAGTCGCTCGTCTCGCCGGGCTTGGCGGAAAATGCGAATTTTTCGAAGGGCGCCACCGTCTGCCCCCGCACGATGAAGCCGAGATCTCCGCCGTTCTGGGCGGAGCCGGGATCCTGTGAATTCTTCTTGGCGAGCTCCGCGAAATCGGCACCAGCTTTCACCTGCTTTAAAAGTTCCTCGGCTTTCGCCAGGGCGGCTTTCTTTTCAGCATCCGTCTTGCCTTGCGTCATCAGCAGAATGTGGCGCACTTTAACCCGCTCTGGGGTGCGGAAGCTGTCCATCGAGGAAGCGTACGCGGCCCGCAATTGAGCATCGCTGACGCTCATGCTCGCCGCCATCTTGGCTTGGTCCGCCACCAGCACCTGGAAGGAGCGCTTTTCGGGAATTGTGTACAGGGCGCGGTCGCGCTGAAAGCTCTGCTGCAAAAGCTCTGGATTGGGCTTTACCTGGTCGCGGAATTTGGCCGGATCGAAGGCGATGTATTCAATCTTGGCCGTCTGATGCTTTTTCGTCACAGCCTGGTCGATTTCCGCTTGCGTGACCACTACGCTGGCCATAGCCATATTCTGCACTTTGCGCAGCAGCAGCTGCTGCCTCATCATCTCGACGCCGCCGGCGAGGCTGAGGCCTTGCTGGGTCTGTAGCGCCTGCTCTAATTGGTCGGGCGCGACTAACTTTCCGTCTTTGAAATACTGCGGGAACACCGACATCAAACCGGTGAGCACTTCCTCGTCGGTCACCGTGAGGCCCAGCTTTTCAAAGGCGTAAGTGGCAGCGCGATCCTGTACCATTTGATCCACCAGTTGCGGCATGTAGACTTCCACGGCGTCGCGCGGCAACTGGCCCCCCTGCACCAGCCGGTCCGCGGCCAGCTTGGCATCGTCGGCCGTTATAGTGGAGTTGCCCACTTCAGCCAGGACGTTGTCGGTTCCCGTAGTGGAGGCGCTGGTGAGCCCGGTGCTGGGGATCAGGTACGTGACCATCGACGCGGCCACAATGAGCAGCAAGCCTCCCAACATATACTTGGTAAACTTGGCGCCGCTTCGAAACAAATTGAACATGGTTTGTGAAACTCCTACGTGGGGCAAAACCGCCTAACGTTTATTGTACTCCAGGGTCGGGGGAACGCCTGCATCCCTAGGAGTACCATGTCTTTCACGCGAAAAAGGGGGTGAAACACTTCGGGAATCGAGGACTCTAACCGCATTGAGCCTTGGGCGGAGGCTATTAGCGGTGAGAGGATGGCAGTCGGATTGCTAGCTTTGTGTCTGGAGGAGCAAAGTTGTGCTCGTGAGGGAATGCTCGATGACTAGTCTCGCGTATTGTCAGGAAGCCAGAGAGCTTCTGGATGCTTTCGGTGAGACTGTTCGTGAACTGACCAAGCTTCACGAAGAGCAATTCCAGGCGATTGTCAGCGGCGATTTAGATAGTACGCGCTTTGACGATCTGATCTTTATGGCGAATGAACGTAAGCATGAGGCGAAGTATGCGTACCTTCACCATTTGGAGTCTCACGGATGCTCGAAATTCGATGCAACAACTGACTAAAAGCGAACGAGCCAAGATCACTGATAGCGTACACAGTATCCAGTCCGCACGGGCCTCCCTAGCGGATATCGCTGGGGGAAAAATCCCGGAAGTTGAGGAGATTCAGGAGTGCCTCGAACACGCCGACAAGAACCTCCGCGAAGCACTGAGAGACGTTCACAAGAAACCCACCGCCTAAGGTAGGCA
>JALYJH010000045.1:7777-10744 GCA_030775415.1 Acidobacteriota bacterium
TGCGGTAAAGATCCGGCCCGCTAAACCTGGAGTGCCGCGCATGCCCTCGCCGACGACGGCGATAAGGCCCACGTTCGAATCCACTTGAATCGGTTTTACGTAACCATGCGTCAGTTCGAGTGCAAAAGTTTCCTCCAGTTGCTCGAGCGCAGCCTTCAGTTCGGACTGGCGGACTAGGAAGCAGAAGCTCTGCCGGTAGCTTGAGCTGGTGATCGCGAGGAGCTCGACCCCTGCCGCATCCACCGCCTCCAGAGCTTCCGCCATGAGACGCGTGCCGCTGACTCCCGCGCTGGCGGGTTCTATAGCCACCAGCGCCACTTCCGCCATGGAAGTCACCGCGTGCGGCCCGCCAGCGACTTCGTGGCCGAGTTGTCCGACGATGCGCGTGCCGGGTTTCTGGGGGGCGAAGCTATTTTTGCTCCACACCGGAATCTGCCGCTCGATTAGCGGCGCCAGCGTGCGCGGATGCAGGACTTTGGCGCCTGCGTACGCCAACTCGGCGGCCTCGCTATAAGTGATCTGATCCAGCACGCGCGCGTCGGGAATCAGGCGCGGATCGCCTGTCATGATGCCGTCGACGTCAGTCCAGATCCACAGTTCTTCGGCGTCCATGGCAGCGGCGAGGATGGCCGCCGAGAAGTCCGATCCGCCGCGGCCCAGCGTGGTGGGGCGCCCGTCGAGCGTGGCGGCGTTGAAGCCGGTGATTACCGGGACCAGGTGCCGGTCGAGAAGCGGCCCCAGCACGGCACCAGCCTTTTTGCGCGTTTCATCCATCAGCGGGGTGGCATTGCCGAAGACATCATCGGTGGCGATGAGTTGGGCGGCGTTCACTGCCACCGCGTGGGTTCCTTGCGATTCAAGATATGCGGCCATCAGGACCGCCGAAAGCCGCTCACCGATGGCAATGGCGCGGTCCACGGAGGACAGGGGCCGCTCGCCCAGCATCAGGATCCCTTTCGCGATGCGCGAGAATTCCGCTATCAATCCGTGCACGCCGTCGAGCGTCGTTTCCTGCACGCCTGCGGGCAGCAATTCATGGCAACACTTAAGATGACGCTCGGTGAGCGTCCGCAGGTTGGCATCCAGCCCCGCTTCATCGCCTGCTTCGGCTTTACGCAACGTGTCGAGCAAAAGGTCAGTCACTTTCGACATGGCCGAGACAACAATCGCCACGGGGCGATGCTGGTGTTGTTCGGTGGTCAGATGCGCGGCGACGGCGATGCGCTCGGCGGAGCCCATGCTGGTGCCCCCGAACTTCATCACGAGAAGATGACTGCGGCTATTCAATGATGTCCCTTTCCATTCGATGTGCGTTCGCGCACAAGTTTCAAAATCGCTTCTTCTACTTCGCTGGTTGACAGGCGCGTGGTGTCCAGATATTCAGCGTCGGGCGCTTGCGTTAGCGGAGCTTCGTTGCGGGTGCGGTCGCGGTGATCGCGCTCGGCAATCTCCTGGGCAATCTCCGCGACGGCGGCTCCGGTTTCAGCGGCCCGGCGTACGGCCCGGACTTCAGGGGCCGCGTCCAGATAGACTTTCACTTGCGCATCGGGGAACACCACCGTGCCGATGTCGCGGCCCTCCATCACCACTGACTGGGTCCCACCGATGCGGCGCTGCTCTTCACGCATGGCGCGGCGGACGCCGGGGGCCATGGAAACCTTCGACGCTGCTTCGCTTACGCGTGGCTCGCGGATCGCGGCCGTCACGTCCTCGCCGTTCAAGCGCACTATCGTCTCCCCGGCGGCAAATTCTATGCGCGCTTCTTTGGCGAGTTGCTCCAGTCGATGCAGATCGTCTAGGTCCACGCCCACCCGCAAAGCCCAAAGCGCGACTGCGCGGTACATGGCTCCCGTGTCGATATAGGTGAAGCCGAGGCGCTGCGCGACGGCACGCGCAATGGTGCTTTTGCCGGCGCCCGCGGGTCCGTCAATCGCAACAATCAATCGTTTTTTTGTTTCGGCGGCGATACCTCTCAGTATCCCACGCGGCTCGTAGAAGACAGGCGGCGGAATGGTTGTTTTTTATCCCGGACGTCAACAAAGATCTTCCAGCGAGTGGTGAAATCTCAGTGCAGGCGATTCCTTCCCGCGTCAATTTTAAAATCCGCCGTGCGGGCGGTAGCCGGGCCGGGCTTGCACGCGATATTTTTTGCCCACATCGCTTAATACTTCCACCGAGACTTTGCGGAAGCCCTCGTTGGGGTTGGTCTGCGGATAATACGTGACCGTATAGGAGTTGCCTAGATCCTCGCGGATGGCCTCAAAGGCCTCCACCTGCTTCTGCCAGGTCTTCGCGAAATAAGATTTGCCGCCGGTGCCGTTGGAGATGCGTTTAAAGACGTTCGATGACACGGGGTCCTTGGTCACTTCATTCGTGGAGATCACGTAGATAGGGATGCCCTCGTCCTCGGCCACGGCGCGGACGTCGTCGGGCGCCACCATACTCGCATTGTCGGGCCCATTCGAGAACACGATCACCACTTTGCGTCCCGGCACGTGGGCCGCGTCGCGCAAAGTTAACAGCAGGCAGTTGTAGAGCGCGGAATCATCTCCGGCGACCGCGTTGCGCAGACCGGAGACTGCCTCGTTGCGTTCTTTCGTGAGCGAGGCGGCGCGGGTCAGGTTGCGGCTGTAGGTGTAGACCGCCACTGAATCGGCACGGTCCAGCCCGCGCACGAAATCGGCGATGGCGTCGGAGGCGTACACAAAGCCTCGATACATGTAGTTGCTGGTGTCGAACAGCACGAAGACGTTAGTGCCCACCACCGAGTCCGGACGGCCTTCACCTTTCACCTGCTCGGTCACCTGCATGGGCCGCAGCGAACCGTCCGCTTGCACCTCAAGTGGCGGCTTGTTGCCCTCGGCGAAGCTTGAAAGCTTTTGCGGAATGCCGTCTTCGAGGATGCGGAAATCCTTAGGTTGCAGGCCGTTTATATAGTGGCCTTTGTTATCGGTGACCGTAAACGAC
>JALYJH010000046.1:0-1607 GCA_030775415.1 Acidobacteriota bacterium
AAAAATGAAAGCTCTGGCTGCGCTGATGGGAGCAGTCTTTACGGCGGCTGCCTGTTACGGGGTGGGCTCGGTAATCGCAGCGCGCGTGGGCGTAGGTCTGCGGCGCATGGAGAAATTTCCGCTGTCGTTTATCCTGGGCGCGTCCCTGCTGCACCTGGCGATTTTTGCGGTGCTGGCTCTACACATCTGTTACAAACCGGTATTGTGGCTGCTCCTGGCTGGGTGCGTGGTGGCCGCGATTCTCACCGGTGACTGGCGCTTACCACAGGCTAGCGAAACGCCACGAGGCACCCAGATGTCCCGGGCATTTCGTTATGTGTTCGGCTTCATCGCTGCGGCTTTCACAACACTCTATCTTTTCAATGCCTGGGCTCCGGAGATTAGTCCCGATGGCTCCAGTTACCACTTGGGCTTGACGGCGCGCTATCTGCGGGCACACGGCTTCGAGCGGATCACCACCAACATGCTGGCGACTTTCAGCGGCGGAGTGGACATGCTGTACCTTTCCGCCTTCGCGATCGGCCGTCACTCGGCGGCGGCGCTGCTGCATTTCACATTTTTGATCGCGCTGGCGCTGATGGTGCTGGCCTACGGACAAAGAATCGGCAAACCGCTGGTGGGAGCGGCGGCGGCGCTGCTGGTGTACGCGAGCCCAGTGGTGGGGATCGATGGAACGACGGCATACAACGACGTGGCCGCCGCCGCCATCGTGTTCGCGGTGTTTTACTGGACGCAATTGTGGGATGACAATCGCGACCGCCGTATGCTCATCGTCATCGGCTTGCTGGCGGGATATTGTTACGCGGCGAAGTACACGGCCTTCGTGATAATGTTTTACGTCCTCGGATTCGTCATCCGGCGCACGCGGCAATGGCGGCCCGCCTTGACGGTAGTGGGGTGCTCGTTCATCATGATCGCGCCCTGGGTGATCAAGAATTGGATTTACGTGCATAACCCGATCGCTCCGTTTGCTAACCAATGGTTTCCAAATCCCTACTTCTACGTGTCGGTGGAAAAAGATTGGACGGCCACGCTGCGCGATTATCGTTTGAAAAGCATGTGGGCGCTACCGCTTGAAGTGACTGTTCGCGGAATGGCTACGCAGGGTCTGCTGGGACCGGTTTTTCTCGCCGCTCCGTTGGCTCTGCTGGCGCTGCGCAACCGCGAAGGACGTAAACTTCTGCTGCCCTGCTCGCTGGTTCTGCTGCCATATATCGGCAACATCGGTACGCGCTTTCTGATTTCGAGCTTGCCTTTTCTGTCGCTGGCACTGGCGCTCACCCTGGAAGCAGCGGCGCCGGTTTTGTTGGTAGCGGCGATTCTGTTCCATGCGGTGACCTCCTGGCCGTCCGTTTTGAGAACTTACAGCGACACCTACGCTTGGACTTTGCACTTCATCCCTTTCAGGGCTGCATTGCGCATGATTCCCGAAGAAACTTTCCTGGCGGATCATCCGGATTATCAATGGGCGCGCATGGTTGAAAGGGACGTTCCTCCCGGAAAGCAGGTTTTCACGTTCAACGGCCTGGCCGATGCTTATACCGCTCGCGAAGTGCTGATCAGTTATTGGGGTGCTCTGAATAACGACATCGGCGATGCGCTCACCA
>JALYJH010000046.1:1617-10735 GCA_030775415.1 Acidobacteriota bacterium
GTACCTCCACAAAAATACCGGCGGCTGCGTCTTGTGCAAACGGGCACGGCGACCCTTCGCCAGGAGCAATGGAATATCCATGAGCTGCGGTTCTTTCACGATGAAAAGGAATTGCCGCGGCGGCCCGAGTGGCGGCTGCAGGCTTGGCCCAACCTCTGGGGAGTGCAACGTGCCTTCGACAACTCCGACGCCACGCGCTGGAGGAGTTGGGATACACTTCGTCCCGGAATGTGGATGGCGGTGGATTTCGGGCAGGATGAAATAGTGGATCAGGTACGCGTCGAATTATCGGGCGACGAATGGGAAGCGCAGATGCATCTGGAAACCATGCAGGCTGCGGGACGCTGGGTTCCTCTCGCGGCTCATTTGGAATTGCGAAAGGCAATCGACTCGGGATTGCTGCGGCGCTCTGCGACCTACGAGGCACACCTCCGCGGCGTGGATTACTTCCTTATAAAAGATAGCGACTATGGCGCGAAAGATTATGCGGAATTTCCGGAAAGCTGGGGATGGACGCGCCTCGATCACGCTTCCGGCGCGAGTTTGTATCGGGTGAATCCGTGAGCCGTTGGTTTCTGGGCGTCGATGGGGGGCAATCAAGTACCTCGGCGCTGATTGGCGATGAGGGCGGACGGGTGGTGGGGGTGGGCTATGCGGGACCGTGCAACCATGTGAGTTCCGCCGAGAGCCGTGGGCGCTTCCGGGACGCAATTGGCGGAGCGCTAGGCGCGGCGCTGAACGCGGCTGGCTTAAGTGAAGTGCACTTTGTGGCGGCCTGCTTAGGTCTGAGCGGGGGACCGGCGGATAAAGAAGACTTGGTAAGAGAGCTGGTAGCGGCGGAGCAATATCGAATCACCAATGACGCGGTGGTCGCGTTGTTGGGCGCCACCGGCGGGGAGCCGGGCGTGATCGCGATCTCCGGCACTGGTTCGATTGCTTATGGACGCAACGCGGAAGGCCGCACGGCGCGCGCCGGCGGCTGGGGATATGTCTTCGGCGATGAGGGCGGGGCGTTCGACCTGGTGCGGCAGGCGCTGCGGGCGGCGCTGCGTCACGAAGAGGGCTGGGGCTACTCCACCGCCCTCCGCGAAGTGCTGCTCGATGCCACCGGCGCACCCAGCGTGAATGACTTGCTGCACCGCTTTTACACGGCGGATTATCCGCGGGCGCGAATCGCGTCGTACGCGACACTGGTGGATGAAGCGGCGCGCCAGGGGGACGCTGTAGCACGCGATATTTTACAGGGAGCGGGGCAGGCGCTCGCTACCTTCGTTGCCGCTGTCCGCCGGCAGTTGTTTCATCGCGGCGAGCAGGCGCAGATTTCCTACGTTGGCGGCGTGTTCCGCAGTGAGATCTTGCGCGAACGCTTCGCGATGCTGGTGCAACTCGAGAGTAACGCTCCAGTACAACATCCCGTGATGGGACCGGCGGCGGGTGCGTTGATCGAGGCTTACCGGATGGCGGGGCTCCATGTGCATCCGTCGAATGTCCCGCCCGGCGTGTGAACATAAGAGAACCTTGGAACCCATTTCACATTTCTTTTACTCTGACCGTTTGAAGCTCCAATTCTGGGATTGGGGGACGGAAGGCAAGCCGGCGTTGATCCTGGTGCACGGCGGCCTAGACCACGCTCGCAATTGGGATTGGGTGGCCAAGGCCCTGCGCGACGATTACCATGTCTACGCCCTAGATCTACGCGGGCACGGCAATAGCGCATGGGCACCGGGGGCGCTGTACAGCATCGCCGAACATATTCTGGATCTGTCTGTGCTGGTGGATATCATCCACGAGTTTCCGGTGCATATCATCGGGCATTCTTTGGGGGCCATCACGACGCTTCTCTACGCGGGTGTGTTTCCCGAGCGGGTCGCGAAGCTAGTGGCGATTGAAGGCTTGGGACTGCCCCTGCAAGAAACGCGCTATACGGCGCCGGAGCGCATCCGCCGCTGGATCGATAAGGTGCGGTCCATCGAGAACCGCACCCAGCACAGCTATCCGAATCTGGAAGCCGCGGTGGCCAGAATGAAGGAAGCGAACCCGTTTTTATCGGACGAAGTGGCCAAGCATCTGACGCTGCATGGGACCAACTGGAACGCTGACGGCTCTATCATCTGGAAGTTCGATAACTACGCGCGGCTGTTTCCACCGTATGGCGCGAATCTACAGGAGGCGGCGGAGATTTTGCGGCAGGTTTCCTGTCCGGTGCTATTGTTTTGGGGGCGGCAGAGTTTCGCGAAGGACCCGGAAACGGATCCCTTGGCACAGGAGATCGCCCAGCGGCGGGTTGTTAAAGTGGACCAGGCCGGGCACTGGCTGCATCATGACCAATTGGAAATCTTTTTGCGCGAGACCAAGAAGTTTCTGGCCGAGTAGCGTTTCGCTCGGCCGTGTTCGCGCCGTAACTACTTTTTCCGTTGTGGCGCCCAAAGAAGACGTGGAATGAAACACCATTATCGCTACTTTGTGGCGTTCAGCCTACTGGCGGCCGCAGCCATATTCAAACTGTGGATCCTGCCGCTGCGTTCCAGTTTCTGGGTCGACGAGATGGTGACGGCCTTCGTGGTGCATTACGGACGTTCACACCCTTCGCTGACGGCGGCTCCTCAGCTGCTTGCCACGGTCTATTACTGGCTCCCCTGGGCCGCCGAGCGTCTGTGGGGCTTTTCCGAAGTTGCTTATCGCATCCCCTCGACGTTAGCCATGGTTCTGGCGATGTTTCTGCTGGCGCGCTTAGCCATGCGCTTGATTCACCCGGGCGCGGGATGGTTCGTGGTCTTTGCTGCTTTGACGCTGCGCGGCATCAACTATGAGGCAGCCGACGCGCGGCCCTATGCGCTGGCTACTTGCGTGGCTCTGGGGGCAGCATGGTTTCTGGTGCGGTGGCTGGATACGGCGCGCTGGCTGGATGCGCTCGGTTACATCGTTTGCGCGGCGCTCCTATGGCGCGTGCATCTGATCCTATGGCCTTTCTATCTGGTGCTCGGCGCTTATACCCTGCTGCGGGCGCTGCGCGCGGAGACGCCCGTATCGTGGTGGAGCGTTGGAGTGGTTTACGCATTGTTGGGCGCCGCGCTCGTGCCCGTCCTGGTCACAACTCTGAAACTACTGGCTGAGACGAAAGCGCATGTGATTTTCACGCAGCCACCCACTTGGAAAGAATTCGGCGGCTCCTATAAGTTCGTGCTGGTAGCAGGGGCTGGCGCGGGTGCTTGGTTGCTAGGTCTGTGCCTTAAATGGCCGCGGCAGAAATCAGCCTCGGGGACGGCGCTGCTGCTGATCCTGGGCTGGTGGGTATGCCAGCCGCTGGCCTTATTCACATTTTCGCTGCTGACTGGAAACAATGTGTTCGTGACCAGGTATTTATGGTTGTCCCTGCCTGGAGCCGCACTGGCGGCAACGGCGGCGGCCGCATACTTTATTCCCAGCGATGCCTGGAGGCCTGCGGCCCTTATCCTCGGCAGCGGAGTGGTGCTCTTGATGGGCGGCGTCCCGCACCTGTCCCCGCTGCATCATGGCTCCAACTGGCGGGAGGCTGCGCGTGAAATCCGCAGCCTGGGAATTCAACCCAATACGCCGGTCGTTTATCCCAGCCCGTTCATCGAAGCGAAATTCCCGGTGTGGAAACCCGACTACGCTCTCCCCGGCTTTCTTTATTGCCACCTGCTCACCTATCCCGTCGGCGGCACGCCCTATCTGTTACCCTTTACGACCACGAGCGAAGCAGAGCAATACGCGTCGGCAATGGCCGCGGGCGTCCTCGCGTCTTCGCACAGATTCGTGCTCTATGGGGGAGATATAAACGTCGAATGGTGGCGGCGCTTCTTCGCGCAGCGCCCCGCACTGGCCGATTGGCGCAGCCACAAGCTGGGATCCTTCGGCGACGTCGAAGTAGTGGTTTTCGAAGAGCCGCACAGCGCTTCCGGGCTACCTTGCGTAGGCTGCGATACCGCGCTCCAGCGTGGCCCTGTGACTCACCCCGATACGAGGAGTCTTGCGGCCGCAGGGGCAAGGTGATTCGTCGACGGGTTCGCCCCCGAGCGGCAACGCCGGCGAAGAAACGTGTAGTCCGTCATGTGCCTCGCACTCGCCCGCAAGCAGCTTTCCGGATTTGCCGATTATCTGCTCAAACACCGGCACGCGGAAAGCCCGCCACAAACCATTGCGGTCGGCATCGCTCAGCCTTTGTTGCTGCGCCTGCCACAGGATAATAACGGAATGCGTCAGAGAGGAGATGCCATCGCGCGCTAGAGCGCTCATTTGCTCGAGAGTGCCAGCGACCGCCGCGGGGGCGAAGGCCGCCGCATCAACGCTCCAGCCCTGCGGAAAGATACGCACTGGGCGGTTGGTAAGTACGCTCTCATTGAACCAGGGAACAAGCACCGCTGTTCGGGGCGCGGGATGGACGGGGTACACAAACGGGTCTTTCCGTCCGCTGCCAAACAATACACCAGTCACAACTAGAACGTCAGATCAGACGGCCATTATTCTCAGCAGGTTTTCGCTGAAAATGGCACGGGCATCGGCCACGCTCACGCCCAACTCATAGAGCGCCCTACTCTGCTCTTCGAAAATCTGGTGATGCCAGCCCCGCGGGAAATAGGAAGAGTCGCTGCCGAACAGCAGGCGTTTGGGACCGGCAACCTCGAGCGCGTGCCGGAAGACCTGGCGCAGATCCATGTGCGATTCCTGATAGCGCATCCAGCGGTTGCTGCTGGAAGTGTCCAGGTAAACGTTGGGACAGAGATCGGCCAACATCAGCGCCTCGCGCAGAAAGCCGGCGCCGAAGTGCGGAACGATAAAGGGGACCTGAGGATAGCGTGCCGCCAAGGCATGTAGATCGATGGGATTCGAGAAGCGTAGATCGAACGGCGATGGCAGGCCTAACTTTTGACGCACTCCGACGCTTAAGGCTCCGCAGTGGACAAATACGGCGCGTTTCCCTTGCGCGGCCCATTCAAGCACGGGCTCGACGATAGAATCATGCATGGAATAGCCGTGCATGGCAGGGAACAGACACGCGACGCGAACGCTCGCGATGGTTTCGCCATCAAAAGAGCGCGGATTCACCATGGCCCAGGCAAAGAAGCGGTCGGGATGGGCGCGGACGGCGGCGGTCACCGACCCGTGATCGCCCGGCAGGCTGGCGATCAGCGCCGCGCGGTCGACACCCTGGCGGTCTAATTCCCGGGCCCACACTTCGGCAAGGTTTTCGGGCTCGGCTGGCGGGAGTTTCCATTCCAGTCGCGCCTGCATGCCTTCGAGCGTCAGGCCGGGCTTCTGTGCCGCTAGCAGCTCAAAGAAGCGGTGCGAGAAAAAATGGATGTGAGCATCAGCAACCAGCAGCGGTCCCCACGGGGACTGGCGCGCGATTTTTTGATCGGCAATTCTTTGAATATCGACGGGATCACTCATGGGCGCCGCGCGCGCCTTCGCTGGCGGCAAGCTGGGTCAAGCCACTCGACAGCGCCAGTTGTGTGAGTCCCGCCACGTTATTGATGCCCAGTTTCTTCATCATGGTCTTGCGGTAGCTGCGCACGGTTTGTTCGCGCAAATCCAGCAGGGTGGCGATTTCCTTGCTCGTTTTGCCTTCCGCAACCATGCGCAAGACCTGCACTTCACGCGGGGATAGGCCTTCGAGCACGGACGCCGGTTGTTTCGATTCCAGGTCGCCTTTTTGAATGCGGTTGAGCAGCCGGTCAGAAACTTGTGGGCTAAGGTAGGCGCCGCCGCGCGCGACTACCCGCAGCGCTTCGACCAGATCGTTATCGGAGACTTTCTTGAGAATGAAGCCGCGCGCGCCGGAGCGCACAGCGCCCACGACCGAGTTCTCATCGTCGTACATAGAGAGAATAACCACCTTGCACTCGGGATGATGGCGCAGGATTTCAGCGGTGGTCTCGACGCCATTCAAACCAGGAAGGCCGATATCCATAAGCACAAGTTCCGGATGATGCAGCTTGACGAACTGCAAAGCGTCCGCGCCCGACTCGGCTTCCCCTACCACGCGAAATTCGGGATCACGCTCCAGAATGGCTTTGATGCCATCCCGCATGATCTTGTGGTCATCCACCAGTAGGACGTCGACCGGCATATTGGATGACAACAATTGTACCCTGTCTTGTTTTTGCGTGCCGCGCTTCTATTTCGAAGCCCAAACCGGCGTGGCGGGCCAGTAGCGCTGTGGCGGCCAGTTCTTTGGCGGCCCCCGGCTGCCGGCCGTTGTGCTCCACGCGCGCCAGCAGTGCCCGTGAACCGGAAATGGAGATGGCGATGCGCGTCACTCCGCGGGCCCGCGCCGCCACAGCCACGGAATTCGCGATGGCACGGTAAACGGCGTCGGCATCTACGGGAGGCAGCGCCACTGCGGCTGTGTAGCGCACCGTGGCTCCGGGGAAAGAGGCGGCCAGGTCGAGTAGCGCATTTTTCAAACCGCTACGCCGGACCGGCGACGGTTCCAGCGCGCGGCTCAACTGGCGGACATGTTCCATTGCGCCGCCGATGGCTTCCGTCACTTGCGCCGCGTGCTCGCTGGCATCCGGACAATCCATGCACAGCAATTGCAGACGGAGTCCCGCTACCGCGAGCAAGGAGCCAACATCGTCATGCAAAACGCTGGCGGCACGGCGGAGTTCGGCGTAAGCGCGGACGCACTCCAGCGCCAATTCATCCGCGGGAGAGTCTTTCGGCATGCTCGAATTTAGCGCTTGCGGCCAAGGGCGCGGCGGGCTGCGGCCACAACATTGACGGCGCGCAGACCATATTTGTCGAGCAACTGTTCCGGCGTGGCGGATTCGGCATAAGTATTATCGATGCCGACGAATTCCATCACCGCGGGGTGGGTCTCAGCCACCACTTGCGCCACGCGCACGCCCAGGCCGGCATCCATCAAGTGCTCTTCTGCCACCACCAAGGCTCCCGTTTCCTGGGCCGCGAGCGAAATCGCGTCGCGATCGAGGGGCTTGATCGTGTGCATATCAATGACACGCGCGAAAATCCCTTCGCCTTCGAGGATCTCGGCCGCGCGGATGCATTCGGCCACCATCAGGCCGGTGGCGATCAAGGTTACATCGGAGCCATCGATTAACTGAATCGATTTACCGATGACAAACTCCTGATCCGGCGCGTAGACGATCGGCACTTTGAGGCGTCCCGTGCGAATGAACATGGGACCAAAGACTTCGGCGGCACGCCGGACGAGCGCCATAGTAGCGACTTCGTCGGCCGGCGACATCACAGTGAACCCGGGGAGCGAGCAGGCCAGGCTCAAGTCCTCCACGCTCATCTGCGACGGTCCGTCTTCCCCAATTGAAATACCGCTATGCGTACCAACGATTTTCAAGTTCACGCTGGGCAATGCCGCGGTGACGCGGAGTTGCTCGAATCCTTTATTCAGCAGAAACACTGAAAAGCTGGACGCGAACGGAATCTTGCCTACCGACGCTAGTCCAGAGCCGATCCCCACCATGTTGGCCTCGGCGATGCCGCATTCGAAAAAGCGGTCGGGGAATAGCTTGCCGAACTCCGCGGTGTAAGTAGATTTCGAAAGATCCGCGTCCAGCACGACGACGTTAGGATTTACTTTGCCCAATTCCGCAAGCGCCTTGCCGAACGCTTCGCGGGTGGCGAGCCCCGGCTTCAGTTCAAATTTGGTTTTGGCAGGCATGGTCGCGTGTCCTTTCCTATGCCAGCTCGGCCAGAGCCCGCTGCTCTTCTTCGGCCGTAGGAGCAGTCCCGTGGAATTTGGGGTTGTTTTCCATGAACGATACGCCTTTCCCTTTCACCGTGTGAGCGATGATCGCCGTGGGTTGCTCTTTCATCGCTGCGGCCTCCGCAAAGGCCTTTTGCAGCGCTCCGATGTCATGGCCGTCCACTTCGATCACATGCCAATTGAAGCTTGACCATTTCTCGGCCAGCGGGCTCTCGTCCATGATGTCCTTGACGAAGCCATCCAGCTGAATGCGGTTGCTGTCGACGATCGCGACTACGTTATCTACCTTGTGAAAACCGCCGAACATGGCGGCTTCCCAGATCTGGCCTTCTTGAATTTCACCGTCGCCCAACATCACGTAAGTGCGCGAAGGACTCTTGTCGAGCCGCGCCGCCAAACCCATGCCGAGCGCTAGCGAGAGCCCTTGACCGAGCGAGCCGGTGCTGGCTTCAAGCGCGGGCAGAAAACGCACGTCGGGGTGGCCCTGGTATATCGAACCGAGTTTGCGCAGCGTGTTCAATTGGTCTTTAGGACAGTAGCCGCATTCAGCCATCACCGCATAGAGGATGGGGCAGCAGTGGCCCTTCGACAGAATGAAATGGTCGCGGTCCTTCCACTTGGGATTCGCGGGATCGTGGCGCATCACGTCCATGAAGAGAGTGACAACGATTTCGACCGCCGAAAGGGATCCGCCGGGATGGCCGGATTTGGCAGCCGTGATCATTTCGATGACCTCGCGGCGCATGCTTTTGCAGAGGGCGGCGAGTTCGGCTACATTGCTCGTGGTCTGCATGTGTCTTTACTTTAGCATCGGTTAAACTGGGCGAATGTCCGTGGTGGAGGGGCTCGAAGCAGCGAAGGGCAAGTTCGGCGCGAAAGCCGCCCGTGAGGTGCTGGCGCTACTGAAGCAAGCTCGGCTGAAGCGTTTTCGCCAAGCGGAGGAATTGATTCAATTTCACGAGGCGGTGCTGTTTTTGCGCGCCTATCCGCAGAGCCCAAGCGTGTTGCGGGAAACGGATCGAATCTTGCTTTCGTTCGCCCGGCGTTTGCGAGGGATGCCGCCCCAAGAATTTGAATACTCCGAGATTTCGGGCATCGCGGGCACCGGCCTGTCCACCAACTTCAGTTACCCTTTCGCGAAGAGTCTGGCCCAGCGCCACGGCGATTCCATACGCCTGGACTGGGACCAGTATCAGCATCCGGATAGGTTAGGTCCAATCTTGGGGCGCCTGATTCCGGAAGCGTTCGAGGACTGGGCCATCGGTCCGCATCCAGACTGGCGTGCCTGGTATCAGAAAGCGGGCGGCACGCTGCCGTGGTTGATCGAACGCGTGACCCCTGAAGTCTACGACCTGCTGGAACTGCCGCTGCGCTGGGATCTGGCCGATTCTCCCTCTTCGCGTACGCACG
>JALYJH010000047.1 GCA_030775415.1 Acidobacteriota bacterium
CGTCCTGATCTCACCGCGCAATCCTCTGAATATCGGGGCTGCCGCGCGCGCCATGAGTAATTTCGGGTTCTTCGAGATGCGCCTGGTAAATCCTTACGCCGTGGCGTTCCGCGAAGCTCGCTCGGCGGTGAAGGCGCACGCGGTGCTGGAGCAGGCGCGCGAGTATGATACGGTCGCCGCAGCCGTGGCCGATTGTGCGCTGGTAGTGGGCACCACCGCTATCGGACCGCGCGTGCTGGAGCACCCGTTGCGCCGACTGGAATACGGCGGCAAGCTGATCGCAAAAAAAATGAATGCAGCGCCCGTCGCGCTGCTGTTCGGCTCCGAAAAATTCGGCTTATCGAACGAGGATATGACGCACTGCCACTGGCTGATGCGCATTCCCACGCGCGAGGAGCACGGCTCGATGAACCTGGGGCAAGCGGTGGCGGTGTGCCTATACGAGATCGTTCGCAATCCTGCCGCGGCGAAAACCGCGCCCGATCCCAAACGCCCTGCTGTCACGGCTCACATAGAACGCCTTACGGAATTTCTGGAAACGATTCTGGAGCGTTCCGGCTACGTTCACGCTCGCGTGGAAGGCTCCACGCGCATGAAAATCCGCCGTCTGGTGCGGCGCCTGCAACTCAACGCGCATGACGCCGAGGTGTGGCTGGGTATGCTCCGGCAAATTCTATGGAAGCTGGAACATCGGGAATGATATTCTGAGTGGATCCATGACGAAAGTAACTTTGCAGTATGACCTGACACGCCGGTTAGGCGATGACGATTTCGCCAACATCGCTCAAGTGCACGCCACTTACGGGATCGCGCGGGTTCAAGTGGCGCCGTCGCTCGATCGCATCATCGTGGATTACGACGCCTCGCGCCTGCTGAAGAACGATGTCGAGGCGGTGCTCGCCAATCATGGGCTGCCTATTCGGATCGCAGCGGCCGTTTAAGCGATTCTAATTCTTCGCGGCATAGCGGATGCGCTGTATGTTCGCGCCGCTCGCCATACGTTTGCGCGGCGTGGCAAACATATGCGCCTGCCTTACTTTTTCAATCCCGGCAGCCCACCGAGCGAGGGCGCCAAGCGCACCGCGCGCAAGATTGCTTCGGACACGGCTTCCGCAGCGGCTACTCCCAGGGCATCGACAGGCGCGCGCGCCGTACCGCACGACATGGCTATGACCAGATCGCCGTCCGACATGGTATTCACCGGATAGATCATTCGCGCCATTCCGAGCTGTCCGAGTTGCGCAAGTTTGGTGGCTTCCACCTTCGTCAGAGCGGCGTTGGTAGCCACTACCACCAGCGTGGTGTTCCCACGCGTGAATCCGCTGGGTCCCATGCTCTTCATCAAGCGCGCGCTATCGGCGAATTCCATGGAGTCCGGCGTCTTGCGAGCGCCAGCGATAATCTTAGCGCTCCCGGGATCGCGCACGTCGCCGAGCGCATTGACCACCGCCAGCGCCGATACGGCGATGCCAGCGTTGCGCCCGTCGAGCGAGA
Organism: Acidobacteriota bacterium; assembly: GCA_030775415.1. Classification (GTDB taxonomy): domain Bacteria; phylum Acidobacteriota; class Terriglobia; order Bryobacterales; family Bryobacteraceae; genus Palsa-187. The sequence continues at coordinate 1,495 of JALYJH010000047.1, forward strand.
CGGTCCACGACCCTACGCCCGACTTCATGGCTTGCTGGAGGCCCAGGATTTTGCCGACGGTTGCTCCCGTACCGGCGCCTACCGCGCCTTCGACTACCGCTTTATCCGTAGCCGCGGCGGCGGCCGATTCTGCCAGCTCGCGCGTGGGACGCACACCTTTTTTGGCGAAACCGAGATCGTAGAGAATCGCGCCGACCACGATCGGCACCACGCCGCCGGCGGTCTTGAAGCCGACGCCTTTGTGTTCCAAGAAGCGGCGCACGCCGCTGGCGGATTCGAGGCCAAACGCACTGCCTCCCGAAAACACCACGCCGTGGATTTTTTCGGTCACGTGCATGGGGCTCAGCACATCCCACTCGTCGACGCCGGTCGCCGATCCGCGAATGTCGCCCCCCGCCACCGCCCCCTGCTCGCACAGCACCACCGTGCACCCCGTCAATCCGTCATAATCAGAGGCATGGCCCACCAAGATTCCGGGGATGTCCGTGAGGCCCTTCATTTTGCGCTTTCATATTAACATCAACATGTTTCGATGCCTCGCGACGGGAGATCCTGATTGTTCGATTTTTTGAAAAGACCCGTTGAGACGTTTCAGGAGTTTTTGTTCTTAAGCGGGCGCGCGTTCCGCAATATTTTTCGCTCGCCGCATTATACAGACGACATTCTTCTGCAGATGGATACGATCGGCGTCGGCTCGTTGTTTATCGTGAGTCTGATCGGCTTCTTCAGCGGCCTGGTAATGGCGATGCAAATGTCCCGCGCGCTGGCAACTTACGGCGCGCAGGGACAGATCGGACAGATCGTTTCCATCACACTGGTGCGCGAATTAGGGCCGGTGCTCGCATCGCTTCTCGTTGCTGGACGCAACGCCAGTGGCATCGCTAGCGAACTGGGTTCCATGCGCGTGACCGAGCAGATCGACGCCATGCGAGCCTTGGGGACTGATCCCATCCAGAAGCTTGTGACGCCACGGCTGATCGCCATGGCCGTAGTGCTCCCATTGCTCACGATCATCGCGGACTTCCTGGGACTGGTGGGCGGCTGGTTCATCTCCTTCACGCTCCTTGACATCACTACAGATCAATATTGGAGCACGGCGTGGCGAGCCCTGGAATACAACGATCTTACGCAGGGCCTGCTGAAGCCGTTTCTATTTGCCATCGTCATCGCGATGGTGGGTTGCTACTACGGCATGAGCACCTCGGGCGGTACGCAAGGCGTCGGCCGCTCCACCACCAAAGCGGTGGTTGTGTCCTCGGTGTGGATCTTCATCATCACTGCGATGCTGGACCCGCTGTTCGTAAATCTAACGTCCTGATATGACCCCGGTTCTGCCCTACACAGCGCAACCACCCGCTCGGCCGACGGCGCAGCCGCCGGTAGTGCGCTACGACGACGTCAATCTCTCTTTCGGGGAGACGCCCGCGCTGGCGCACCTATCTTTCACGATGCAAGCAGGCGAAACGCGGGTGGTGCTGGGAGCCGCCGGTAGCGGCAAAACCATGCTGCTCAAGACCGCCGTCGGCTTAGTGGCGCCGGATTCCGGCCACATTTCCTTGTTTGGCGAGGAAATCACCGGCCGTAAGGAAAGCCAGTTGCACGAAGTGCGCAGCAAAGTGGGCATTTTGTTCCAGGAAGGCGGCCTCTTCGATTCGCTCAGCATTGCGGAGAACGTCGCTTATCCGCTGCTCAATCAGCATGCCGGCCAAACTCCGCCGCCCGAGGAAGTGGACCGGCGGGTGCGCGAATCGCTAAGCTTCGTCGAACTGGAGCACACGCTAGACAAATTCCCCAGCGAACTTTCCGGCGGAATGCGGCGCCGTGTGGGCATTGCGCGCGCCGTGGTGACCGCGCCCCAGTTGGTGCTCTACGATTCTCCTACCGCAGGTCTTGATCCCATTACCGCCAACACCATCATCAACCTGATCCTCAAGGGGCGCGACTTACGCAACACCGCCACCATTATGGTTACCCACCGCTATCAGGACGGGCATTTGATGGCTAATTTCCGCTACAATCCGGACAGTGGGAAAATCGAGCGGGCGGAGAGCAGCCAGTTGACGACGCGCTTCTTCGTCATGCAGGAGGGCCGCCTCTATTTCGAAGGTTCAGAGGCGGAATTGCGCGCGAACACCGATCCTTACGTGGAAAAATTCGCGCGGCCGGGGAGTTCCTAGGGAATTATGCCGCAACAAACCAAAAAGCGTTGGGCGCAATTGAAAGTCGGGCTGCTGGCTATGTTTGCGCTGGCGCTCCTGGCGTTCCTGATTTTCCTGATGACCAGCTCCAATGGATTGTTCGTCACGCGTACCGACGTCTATACGTTTCTGGATGATTCGGCAGCCATTGCCACCGGCGCGCCGGTGCGGCTGAACGGAATCACCGTGGGGCGGGTGGGAGTCCTTGCCCTTTCCGGATCGAACGAGCCAAACCGGATTGTGCGCGTCACTCTGCAGATTGAGAACCGCTACCTGCCGTCGATTCCGGTCGACTCACAGGCCGCCATCGCCGCCGAGAATTTGCTGGGCACCAAGTACATCAACATCAAAAAAGGCCGCAGCCAGGCGACGATTATGGCGGGCGCCGAAGTCAAGAGCCTGGACACGCGCGAATTCGACGACGTAGTGCAGCAGGGTTATAGCACGCTAGCCTCGCTGAACGGAATTTTCAAGAAACTCGATACCATCCTGGATCAATTGCAGGAGGGCCAGGGCACCATAGGCAAATTGCTTTCCGACGACGAACTGTACAAGAAAGTGGTAGGCATCGTGGACGACACCCATCGCGTCATCGCTACCCTGGATTCGCAGGAAGGCACTCTGGGCAAGCTGATGCACGACGATAGCCTGTACACCGATGTACGCGGTACGCTGGCCCGCGTGAACGATCTGGCCGACAGCATTCAAAAAGGCGATGGCACTATCGGCAAGCTGATGAAGGATCCCGCGCTCTACGACGATACCCGCGCCACCATTGGCGACCTGCGGGGCATATTGGCGGGACTGAGCCAAGGCAAGGGCACCGCCGGCAAACTGCTCAGCAGCGACGACCTGCACAACCAACTGCAGGGGACCATCGGGCGCCTGGATACGCTGCTGGATAAGATCAACAACGGCCAGGGCACGCTCGGACAGCTGTTGGTGAACCCGTCGCTGTATCAAAATCTGGACAGCACCACACGCGAGGTCAACGGCCTGATGAAAGATTTCCGCGCCAATCCTAAAAAGTTTTTGCGCATCAAGCTCGGCCTGTTCTGACGTGCGCCAACTGGTGGTTAATGCCGACGACTTCGGCTTCACGCGCGACGTGAATCAGGGCATTGTCGAAGCGCACCGCCAGGGCATCCTCACCGCAACCACCCTGATGGCCACTGGAGCGGCGTTCGAGGACGCCGTCCGGCTGGCACGTGAAAATCCCCACCTCGATGTCGGCGTCCATATGGTTTTGGTGGGTGAGCCGCCGTTTCCCCTGACAGTGGCGCAGCTCACGCGCGCGGTGGCTCTCGGCCGCCTTCGCGTTTACGACGAACTGCGGGCGCAGGTGCGGCGCATTCTCGACGCGGGGCTGGAGCCTACCCACCTCGATACGCACAAGCATACTCATCTGCTGCCGCCCGTGCTGGCTGCGGTAGCGCAGCTTTCGGAAGAGTACAAGATTCCCTGGGTTCGCCGCCCGTTCGATTTGCCGCTTACGCCGGCTGGACCCGGCACAACCTGGGCGAAGCGAGCCACCAGCAAGAGCTTGGGGCTGGTGCGCGGCCATTTCGCGCGCGTGTTAGCGCGCCACGGCTGCCGCTCGACTGACCACTTCGCGGGCTTCCAGATCACCGGCCACTATGCCGCGGCCGACCTGGCGCGTCTGATCCGGGCCTTGCCAGAGGGCTCGACGGAATTCATGTGCCATCCCGGCGTCTGCGGCCGTGAGCTGCGTGCCGCGCGCACGCGTTTGAAGGAGAGCCGCGAGCAGGAGCTACGCGCGCTGACGTCGCCAGAAGTCCGCATCGCATTGACTGAGGCTGGCGTCCAGCTCGTTAGCTATCGCGGACTTTAGCTCAACAGTTTCCAGTGCGTGAACGCGTAACCTAGAAATCCAGTGGCATTATAGGCCGAGTGCATCACGAACGCCGAGGTGGTCGAATTCGTCTTATAGCGCACATAGCCAAATATGATTCCAGCTACAGCGATCAGCACGATCGGCTGCCAAGCCCAACGATTCTGCGCGCCATGCAACAGTCCGAACAAAAGTGCGGTCAGGAAAATGCCCAGCCACGGCCCCAGCGAGCGCGCCAGCAGCGGCAGCAGAAATCCCCGGAATAGCATTTCCTCGAAAATGGGTGCCAGCACCACGCCGAACAGCATTACAGCGGCGAGCGAGGCCCGGCTCTTGATTAATCCTTCGACTTGCGAACTGTCCGAGGGCGCGCGCAGCAGAACTCCCAACACAGACAGCAGCACGGTCAGCACCGGTCCCGTAGCCATGAGCAGCCATCCGTAGGGAATCTCAAAGGTCCAACCGAGCGCGCTCCAAAACGGACTCCCATAGCGCCAGACAATGACCAGGTACAACGCGCCTACCAGGAACACATACATGAAAGATTGAAACACGAGCGTGCGTGCGGCATCACTCGCGAGCAATACCGGCGCCACCATCAAGGTGACGCGCAATAACGCTGCCGACAGCGCGAGCGATGGCAGCACCGCGCTCAAAAACAGCACCAGATCGTGGTAGCCCCAGGCTGGCGCGCCGCGTTGTGGCATGGCGGTGGTCAGGATTCGCCTTCAATCAGCGCAGCGGCCAGCAGCGGAATCATCAGCTCGTGATGCCCCGTCACGGCAAATCCGCGCCCGCCGGATTTCGCATGCGGCCTTTCGACCACGTTCAACTTCGGCCGGTAATGCTGTAGAAAATCGAAGTTTACGGTAGTGAAATTCGCCAGCGGATACCCCAGGTTCCGCACCACCGACACAGCTTTCAGAAAAACTTCGGGCAGCACCACGGCCGAACCCAGGTTCAAATACACGCCTCCGTCGTTCAGCCCGCGCACCAGCGAACACAGCAGGCGGAAATCGTGATGCGTGACGGCTCCGATCGACGCTCCGTCCGCGGCCGGGTGCGTATGGGGAGTATCCGTGCCCACCGCCACATGCACCGTCAGCGGGACGTTCGCTCGATAGGCCGACGCCACAATGCTATGCGCGGCGAACTCCGGCTTCGCGAGTTGTTCCAGACGCCGCCCCAGCGCCTCACCCATGCCCAGCCCGTCACGCGCCCCGCCGGTGATGGACGTGTTCATTTCGCGCCCGGTCTCTTCGGCCGCGCCAAAGCGCCCGTCCGGCAGCACGGCTTCCACATCTTCGCTGGTTTGCCCGGCAATGGCGATCTCGAAATCATGAATCGCGGCCGCGCCGTTCATCACAAAACCGGTGATCCATCCGCGCCGCATCAGATCCAGCAAAACGTCGGCCAGACCGCACTTCACAACGTGCCCCCCCATGCCCCAGAGGATCGCCCGCTTTTCCTCCTTGGCCCGCCGCACCGCCTCGATGACGCCACGGAAAGCATCCGCTGCCAGCAGCTTCGGCAGCGAATCCAGCAGCCCGCTCAGTCCTTCGCCCTTTTTATAAGGCCGCGCGAAGTGCTCGATCTGCACCTTGCCGCCGCGCGCGTTAATGGGAACGGTCTTCAATCCCGCGAACGACAGCGGTTGTTCCGCGTATTTGCTCATGCGGCTTTTCCGCCGCGCAGCGCCTTCTTCAACGCTTGCCCGGTATAGCTCTTACTCACGCGCAAAATCTCCTCCGGCGGCCCGCAGGCGACCACATAACCGCCGCGTTCCCCGCCCTCCGGCCCTAGATCTATGACCCAGTCAGCCGTTTTAATGACGTCCAGGTGATGCTCGATCACGACCACCGTGTTTCCCAATTTAACCAAGCTGTGCAGCACGTCCAGTAATTTGCGGACATCCTCGAAATGCAGCCCCGTGGTCGGCTCATCCAGAATATAGAGCGTTTTGCCGGTCTGCCGCCGGCTCAACTCCCGCGCGAGCTTAATGCGCTGCGCTTCCCCTCCCGAGAGCGTGGTTGACGATTGCCCCAGATGCAAATAGCCCAAGCCGACTTCCGTCAGCGTTTCCAGCTTCGCCCGAATTTGCGGAATGTTTTCTAGCAGCGAAAGCGCGTCCTCCACCGGCATTTCGAGTAAATCCGCAATGGATTGATCCTTGTATTTTACCTGCAAAGTCTCGTAATTGTAGCGCCGCCCCCGGCAAACATCGCAGGTAACATAAACATCCGGCAGAAAATTCATTTCGATGCGCTTCTGCCCGTCGCCCTGGCACGCCTCGCAGCGCCCGCCCTTTACGTTGAAGCTGAAACGTCCCGGTTTATAGCCGCGCGCGCGCGACTCCGGCAGCTTGGAATAGAGATCGCGAATGTGCGTGAACACCTGCGTATACGTGGCGGGATTCGATCGCGGCGAACGTCCGATGGGCGCCTGATCGATTTCGATCACCTTGTCCAGCAGATCCAATCCTTTGATGGAGGCATGCGCACCCGGCTCCGCGCGCGATCCGTATACTTCCTGCGCCGCCGCGCGATACAGAATATCGTTCACCAGCGTGGATTTTCCGCTGCCGGAAACGCCGGTGACCGCAACGAATAATCCTAGCGGAAATTCCACGTCGATTTTCTTGAGATTGTGCTCGGAAGCCCCCTGAATTACGATGCGCCGCTTCCCCGGCAAGTTCCGCGCAGTGGGCAGCGCGATCACGCGCGTGCCCGCCAGATATTGCCCGGTGAGCGATTCGCTATTCTGTTCGATCTCCTTGGGCGTCCCCTGCGCCACCAACTGGCCGCCCAGCCGCCCCGCGCCCGGACCCAGATCGATGACATAGTCGGCGCGCTCGATCGTCTCGGCATCGTGCTCTACTACCAGGACTGTGTTGCCCAGATCCCGCAGGCTTTGTAGAGAATCCAGCAGCCGGTCATTGTCGCGCGAATGCAGCCCGATCGAAGGCTCGTCGAGCACATACAAAACTCCGCGCAGCTTCGAGCCAATCTGCGTGGCGAGCCGGATGCGCTGCGCTTCGCCTCCCGATAAAGTCGCCGCCGAGCGCTCCAGGCTCAGGTAACCCAGACCCACTCCCACCAGGAACTCCAGCCGGTTGCGCACTTCATCCACGGGGCGCTTGCCTATTTGCGACTCGCGCCCTTGCAGCTTCCAATTCTTCACCGCCTCCAGCGCGCGCGTCACCGAAAGCGCAGTCAGCTCAGCGATCCCCACGCCTTTCACTTTCACCGCCAGGCTCGACGGCTTCAGGCGCTTACCCTGGCAATCCGGGCACACCGAAGCCGATTGATACTGCGCAAGCCACTCGCGCGTGTTTTCCGAAACGTCTTCCTGCTCGTAATATTGATCCAGCGCCGCAATCAGACCGTCACTCAACGCCTCCTGCGCTTTTTTCGACAGCTTCTCGAACGGCTTCTGAAGCGGAATCTTCAAGCGAGCGGCGAGCAATTTTAGATCGCCGGTTATATAGGTGGAACTGCCGCCAATCCCCAACGCGCCGTCGAGTAGCGGCTTGGACGGATCGACAATCACCTTCGCCGGATCCCACTTCCAACGGCTCCCCAGCCCCGCGCACGTTTCGCACGCGCCAAACGGACTGTTGAACGAAAACGACCGCGGCTCCAACTGCGGCACGCTCGATCCACACTCGGGGCACGCCAGCTTCTGCGAATACAGGCGCTCCGGCCCGTCCACCTGCGCCACCAGCACCAGCCCCCCGGCCAGCTTGGTCGCGGTTTCAATCGAGGCTTCCAGGCGTTTTTCCACTTCCGCCTTGATCAGCAGGCGGTCGACGACCACTTCGATGGTGTGGTTCTTGCGTTTATCGAGCGTGATTTCCTCATCCAGCGGCCGCAGCACGCCGTCGACGCGGGCCCGTACGAACCCCTGCCGTGCTAGCTTCTCCAGTTCCTTGCGATACTCGCCCTTGCGGCCGCGCACGATAGGAGCCAGAATCATCACGCGCTCCTGCGGGCCCAGCAGCATCACCTGCTGCAAGATTTGCTGTGAGGATTGCCGCGAAATCTCCAGCCCGCAGGTGGGGCAATGCGGGACGCCAATCGCCGCATATAAGACGCGCAAGTAATCGTAAATCTCGGTGATGGTCCCCACCGTCGAACGGGGACTGCGGCTAGTCGTCTTCTGCTCAATCGATATGGCCGGGCTCAGCCCGTCGATCGAATCCACTTCTGGACGCTCCATCTGATCCAAAAACTGCCGCGCGTAAGGCGACAGCGTTTCGACGTAACGCCGCTGTCCCTCCGCGTAAATCGTATCGAACGCCAGCGACGATTTGCCTGACCCGCTCAGCCCGGTAATCACCGTCAGCGTATTGCGCGGAATCGCGACGTCGATGTTCTTGAGGTTGTGCTGGCGCGCCCCATGGACTGTGATTTGTTTGAGCAAGTATTCATTGTCCCAAATGCCCAACCTGTCCCAAATGCCCAGCCGCCGGTTCGCTATACTAACCACAATCCCCGGGTGATCCCGTCCGTCCCCGGAATTCTCAGGAGGCAAGGTGAGTTTTGAAGCATCGGTGCGGTACACGGATGATATCGCCATTCTAGATCTGGCGGGTCGTATTGTCTTGAACGATGGTTCGGCCACTATGCGCGAAGCGATTGCGAAATTGCGCCAGGCGGGTTCCACCAAGATTCTGCTTAATTTGGCCGGCGTCAGCTTTATGGACAGTTCGGGACTGGGCGAGCTCGCCAGCGCGTTTTCGGCTACCCATAAAGCCGGTGGCCAACTGAAGCTGGTAAACATCCCGGCGCGCATTATGGATCTGCTGCGCATTACCAAGCTCGACAGTATTCTCACGTCGTTCCCCAGCGAGCCCGCCGCGCTCGCGAGCTTCAACGGCGCCGCCGGTGCCTGAATTCCGTCCGAGCTGAGCTAGGCCATCCGCAGGGCGGCGGCGAGGCCTTTATCGGAGCGCACGTGCCAGATGCGAGCGTCCATGCAATAGTGCGTGAACGCAACGCCCCACACCGCGGCCTGCGCCGTCTCGTAAGGCAGCAGGGCTGAGGGAATGAAGTTGAGCACCAGATTCAAAATAATGGCAACGGCGATGTAAATGCCAAAATTGTCCACCAAATGGGCAGCCAGCCCGTGGCGCTCGACAGCTCCCGGCTCGCTGTAGCGA
>JALYJH010000048.1 GCA_030775415.1 Acidobacteriota bacterium
AGCTGGCAGGCATTCATAGGGTCGACGATGATGCCGTAGGGGGAGGAAAGCGTTTTTGTAGCGCGGGTGAGGAAGTGATACTTCGAGAGAAATAAATTCTGGATTTTAATGGTGAGGGCTTTTGCGATGAGCGGCGCTGCGCTGTTTTGCAAGGCTTTGTACAGGCGTTTTTTAGTGCGATCGAGAGTAGTGAGGACGTCCTTGAGTGGAGTGGCGGAGGTTATTTTCGCGTCCATGCTTTCGAGCGCGGCGTGCAGGCGCACATCGGGGGGAAGCTTGGGGCCGACGATTCCACGAACGAAGCTGCGTAGAGCGGTTGCTGTTGCCATTGATTCCCTCGTTTCCGTTTAAGGCAGTCCTATTTCGACTTGGCTGGCGAAGGCGTGGATTTGTTGTTCGGTTGATAGCCTTTGAGCGAGTTGTGGTGGTCACGGTAATACTCGCCGGCTTCGTTGAGTCTGCGGGAATTCGGCGGGTGGCAGAATTCGCAATCTTTGCCGGTGCGGCGGGTGTAGTCGGGTTTGGCCGGGCTGCTCTTAACGGATAGCAAAAGGCCAGCGGACAGGATGAGAGCGGGGGCGAGTAGTTTCATATGCAGCGGGTGAGATTGGAGAGGGCGCGAAGGCCGTTGAGCTTGCAGCTGACGATGTGGTCGATCATTCTCGTCACCATAATATCTTGGTGGCGGCGAAAATCACCAGGCGTTCCGTTCCATCCGGCAGATTTGTGTGGGTGAGGGTGCCGCGCCGCACTGCGCCGCTGGATGGGCGAGCCCGAAAAGTTTGATCTGGTCCATAAGAATTTTGGATTGGACCCGAACGTGCTTCCAGCATAGGCTCGATGTAGATGGTGAACGGCGAGGCGATGAATATTGGCGTTCCGCTGTTCCACCGGATCAGCAGGATTGCCAACTCCGATTTTTCTCTAGACGAAGTCCTGGGGCAAATTGTCGGGCTGGCGGCGGAGATTTTGCGCTGCGACGCCTGCCTGATCTATCTGCACGAATCCGCGACGGGAGAGTACGTATTACGGGCATCCCAGCTTCCGCGGGCTTACGGCGCGGCTACCTTGCGGGTGAAGCTCGGGGAAGGCGTCACGGGATGGGTGGCGGAGCATCAGATCGTCGTGGCGCTGGGCGCAAACGCTGCGAAAGATCCGCGCTTCAAGACTTTCGCGACGCTGGTGGAAGACACTTATGAGGCGCTGTTGTCGGTACCGCTGATCAACCGCGGCAAGACGATCGGCGTCATCAATATTCATCATCGCGACGCGCGTACGCACAGCGAGGAAGAGATCAATGCCATCGCGTTCATCGGCCAGCAGCTTAGCAGCGCACTGGCCAAGAACCTTTTAGAAGACGAGAATGCGCGGTTGGCGGAGCAATACCGCCGCGAAGAGCAGCGACGGGCGAATTTGGAAGATTTGATCGCGCAGCGCACGGCGCAGCTGCGGGCCACCAACGAGGAGTTGAAAACCGCCAAAGAGCAAGCGGAAGAAATGGCCCGCTTGAAGAGCGAATTTCTGGCCAACATCAGCCACGAGATTCGTACTCCGATGAACGGCATTATGGGGATGACGGCGCTGGTGCTGGACAGTGAACTCGATACGGAGCAGCGCGAGTTTTTGCAGATCGTGAAGAACTCAGCGGATTCGCTACTGGTGCTGATCAACAACATTCTGGATTTTTCGAAACTGGAAGCGCGCAAAGTCACGCTGGATGAGGCGGCGTTTGAGCTGGAGACGGAGATCGGCGAAACGGTTCGGACGCTGGCCATGCCGGCGCAGGAGAAGGGGCTGGAACTCACTTACGAGGTGGCGCCCGACGTTACGCCATGGGTGAACGGCGATGCGCAAACTCTGCGCCAAGTGCTGGTGAACCTGCTGGGCAATGCGATCAAATTCACCGAGCAGGGCGAGGTGGTCTTGCGGGCGTGGCGAGAAACGGCCGCTGAGGATAGCGATCGCGTGATGCTGCACTTCGCGGTGACCGATACCGGCATTGGAATCGCGCCGGAGAAGCAGGAGCAAATTTTTGCCGCGTTTGTGCAGGCTGACGGGTCAAGCACGCGGGTGCACGGCGGCACGGGGTTGGGGTTGGCGATCTGCTCAAATCTAGTAGAGCTGATGGGCGGGAAGATTTGGGTGGAATCCGAGCCTGGCAAAGGCAGCACGTTTCATTTCACGGCAAGCTTCGGGCACGTGGCCGGGGCGGCACCATCGCGGCACACGCCTGCGTGGGCAGACGATTTGACGGACATGCCGGTGCTGGTGGTGGACGACAATGCTACCAACCGCAAAATTCTGATGGAGACTTTGCGGCGCTGGGGAACGAAGCCGGTGGAGGCGTCCAGCGGATTTCAGGCGCTTGAAATTTTCCGGGCGGCGGCGCGCGACGGGCAGCGATTTCGGCTGATTCTGTCGGACATGCAAATGCCTGGAATCGACGGGCTGGAGTTTGCCAGGCGGTTGACCGCACAACCGCCTGGTGTGCGGCCGCCAATCGTCATGTTGAGCTCGGTGGGGCGACATATTAGTCCCGCGGTGTGCGCGGAGTTGGGGATTTCGCTGTATTTGACCAAGCCGGTGACCTCCTCTTCTCTGTTTGACGCGATCAACAAAGTGGTTCAAGACCCGCTGGAGGAGTTGCCGCCGGAGGTTCCCGTGGCGGCGGGAGGCGAACCCGGTGTGGCGCCGCTCATTTTGGTCACGGACGACGATTCTAATAACCGCGTATTGGTGACCAATATTTTGAAGCGGAGCGGTTATCAAGTGGCGATCGCACGGGATGGGCTGGAGGCGATCGAGTCATTTTCACGAGGCGCCGTGGATGTGATCTTGATGGATATGCAGATGCCCAAGCTGGGCGGGCTGGAGGCGACGGCCGCGATTCGCCAGCTGGAGTCTTCGGGGAAGGCGCGGATACCGATCATCGCGTTGACGGCGCACGCAATGGCGGGGGATCGGGAACGGTGTTTAGCGGCGGGAATGGATGACTATCTGTCAAAGCCGGTGCGCGCGAACGATCTGCTTGTGAAGATCGCTCATTACACCTCAGCCCGCTAGAAGCTCGATCGCAAACCCTGCGAAGATCACGCCTATCCAGGAGAGCATAGAGGCCGCGGCGGAGAGGCGCAGGGTGCGAGCGGGCGTATGGGGGTCGAGCGCAAAGGGGCGGTGGGCTCCGAAGTGATAGGTCAGCGCGACCGCTAAAAACAACAGCTTCAGTTTGAACGGGGTGCTTTCGGCGAACTTCATGGCTGAGGCCATGAAGAGAGGCGGTCCGCTTATGAATTGCGCGGCAATGCCGGTAAAGGTAATCGTGGACAGGCCGGCGGCGACTTGGGGGACCGGCTCTTGGCGCAGGATGCGGCCGAAGATGCGGAGGTTAAGGATTAGCATGGATCCGAAGACCAGAATCAAACCGGCGATGTGCAGTACTTCGACGGCCGGGTAGGGCCACTTCGCGCTGCGCATGAATTGGGCGAGGGCGTTATATTGGCACCACTCGATGAAGCCGTTCATGCGGCGTAATCCAGGGTGTAGCCGATGGCGCGGCCGGCGGCCATAATGCAGAACCACAGCAGGATCGAAAGAGTTCCGGCGATGCGGGCCTGAAGGGGCGTGGTGGGAGCGCGGTCCCACTCTGTGACTTTGCGATAGATCGTCAGGTGAAAAATCAGAACGTTTAAACCTGCCAGCAAAAGTGCGGCTACTTTGATACGGAAAAAAATGTTGTTGTAGAGACGGCCTGCTTCGATGGCGACGAGCAGGGATCCGCTGAGGAACATGACGGTAAAGCCTCCCCAAGTCCACGGCAGAAGGCTTTTGCCGACTTGCGAGACGGGGGCCCGGCGGAGACCGATTCCTAAGAGCCGCAGATCCCAGAACACGATGGTGCCTGCGGCGACCAGCAATCCTAGCAAATGAACCAGATTGAGCGCCGCGAAACAGTACATCGATTCGCGCATGGCGGTGCCGATGCGCGAGGCTTCGACGGCCTTGGCCACATCATATAGCGACATTCCCTGCTTAGTGTGACACGATTGGGTGAGAGGCGCGGTGCATCGTTTCCATACAGAACAACTGCTGGAGCGGCCAGTGGAGGAAGCGTTCGCGTTCTTTTCGGACGCGAATAATTTGCCGGCGATTACTCCGAAACACCTTCACTTTCAGATTTTGACGCCCGGCCCGATTCGGATTGAGGCGGGGGCGCGCATCGACTATCAACTCAAGCTGTATGGCTTTCCGGTCAAGTGGGCCACCTTGATCGAAAGCTGGGATCCGCCGCGGCAGTTCGTGGACGTGCAACTGCGCGGGCCGTACCGGGTGTGGCGTCACACGCATCGCTTCGCTGCCGAGGGCCCAGGGACGCGGATTGTGGACGACGTTGAATATGAACTGCCGTTTGGTCCTTTGGGGCGCGTCGTCGAAGCGCTGTGGGCGCGGCGCGAGATCGGGAAAATATTCAGCTACCGCGCAGGCGTGATCTCCCGCCGATTCTCGTAAACTGAAAGAGAGAGGAATTCGTATTTATGTCCACCATTTCAAGCACCGTTGAAAACCCGCTTAAGCAGCTCACGCGCTTTGGGCAGTCCATCTGGTTGGATTACATTCGCCGGAGCCTGATGACCAGCGGGCAACTCCGCCGCATGGTGGAAGAAGATGGATTGGGTGGGATGACATCCAACCCCTCCATTTTCGAGAAGGCGATTGAGGGCGGGGACGAGTACGCGGATTATCTGAAGCAATTGAAGGCCGACAAATCTCTGGATGCTAAAGGCGTCTATGAGCGTCTGGCGATTCGCGATATTCAAGATGCGGCTGACGTGCTGCGTCCGGTGTATGCGAGCACAGAGAAGCGGGACGGCTATGTGAGCTTGGAAGTGGCTCCGTACCTGGCGCACAAGACGCAGGACACGATCGACGAGGCACTGCGCTTGTGGAGGGCAGTGAACCGGCCGAACGTGATGATCAAAATTCCAGGGACCCCCGCGGGCGTTCCAGCGATTGAGACGGCGTTGCGCGAAGGCGTAAACGTCAACGTAACTTTGCTCTTCGCGCAAGAAATGTATGAAGAAGTGGCGTGGGCTTATGTGCGTGCGCTGGAGCAACGCGCGTCGGCAGGCCGGGACTTGGCAGGGATGGCGGGCGTTGCCAGTTTCTTCGTAAGCCGGATCGATACGGCGGTGGACGCTCTGATCGATGCGCGACTGCCGCAGGCCGACGACGCGCAGAAGAAGCTGCTGGAATCCGTACGCAGCAAGGCGGCGATTGCCAATGCCAAGCTGGCCTATGAGCGCTACCAGCGCATTTTTTCGGGGCCGCGCTGGGACGCTCTGGCGGCCAAGGGCGCGCAAACGCAACGCGTGCTGTGGGCCAGCACGTCGACCAAAAATCCCAAGCTGCGGGATGTGTTGTATATCGAAGAGCTGATCGGCAAAGACACGGTGAACACCATTCCGCCGGCGACTTACGACGCGTTTAAGGACCATGGGCGGCCGCGCGCGTCGCTTACCGAGGACGTGGAAGGGGCGCGGCGCGTGATGACGGATCTGGCCGCGACGGGGATCTCCATGGAGTCGGTTACGGCGGACCTGGTGACGGCCGGGGTTAAACAATTCGAAGACGCCTTCACCCAACTGCTGGCGGCGGTTCAGTAACCATGAGTTCACTGACCTATGCTCTTCCTCCTGGTCTGGCCCGGGCGGTGGCGGAAAATTTGCGCGCGTGGGAAAGCGGGGACCGGGTGGCGCGCATCTGGGCCGGCGATGCCACAGTGTGGACGGGAACGGACGAAGCGCAATGGGTGGGATGGCTGCGCGTGAGCGCCCAGCAACTGGCGCAGAAGCA
The DNA here is from genome assembly GCA_030775415.1 of Acidobacteriota bacterium. Lineage (GTDB taxonomy): Bacteria > Acidobacteriota > Terriglobia > Bryobacterales > Bryobacteraceae > Palsa-187. Next base: position 5,851 of record JALYJH010000048.1, read on the forward strand.
GCGCTTCGCGCAGTTCTCGACGGAAGTGAAAACAGCGGGATTCAAGAACGTTCTGCTGCTGGGTATGGGCGGATCGAGCTTGTGTCCGGAAGTGCTGCGAATGTCGTTCGGGGATAACGCTGGGTTTCCGGATCTGCATGTATTGGACTCGACGGATCCCGCGCAGATCGCCGCCGTCGAAAAGAAAATCGACGTGGAGCGCACGCTGTTCATCGTATCGAGCAAGTCGGGGTCGACACTCGAGCCGAATGTTTTCAAGCAATATTTTTACGAGCGCGCAGGGCGAGACGGCAAGCGGTTCGTGGCGATCACGGACCCGGGCTCGCACATGCAAAAGGTAGCGGAGGAGGATCATTTCCGGCACGTGTTTTTTGGATTGCCGTCGATTGGCGGCCGCTACTCGGCGCTTTCAGATTTCGGCATGATTCCGGCGGCGGCGATGGGGATCGATGCCGGCAAGCTGCTGGCTGAGGGCGACGCCATGGCGAAGGCTTGCGAGGCTCCCAAAGACAATCCGGGATTGACGCTGGGCGTGCTGTTGGGAACGCTGGCGTGCGCGGGCCATGACAAGTTGACGCTGGTGGCTTCGCCAGCGATTCAGGATTTGGGGGCTTGGCTGGAGCAGCTGGTGGCGGAATCGACGGGCAAGGACGGGAAGGCCATCATTCCTGTTGACCGCGAGCCGCTGGGCGCGCCCCCGGTTTATTGTGCTGACCGAATTTTTGCTTACCTACGTCTGGCATCCGCGCCCGACGCGGCCCAGGACCTTGCCGTGGATGCTTTAGAGGCCGCGGGGCACCCCGTGATTCGGGTCGCGATGGGGGATGCTTACGATCTGGGCCGCGAGTTCTTCCGCTGGGAATTTGCCACGGCGGTGGCGGGCGCGATTCTGGGGATCAATCCGTTCAACCAGCCGGATGTCGAAGCCAGCAAGATCGCGACCAAAAAATTGACGAGCGAGTTTGAGGCCACGGGCTCGCTGCCGGCGGAAGCACCGGCGTTTGAAGAAGACGGCATCAAGGTTTTCGGACCAGTGGCGGGCTCAACGTTGGCCGATAGTCTACGCGCGCATTTCAATTCGATTCAAGCGAATGATTATTTCGCGATTCTGGCTTATATTGAAATGAATCCGGCACACCAGGCTGCTTTGACGGCGATGCGCCAGCAGGTGCGCGATCGCAAGCGCGCCGCGACGTGCCTGGGATTCGGTCCGCGCTTTCTGCACTCGACAGGTCAAGCTTATAAGGGTGGACCGAATAGCGGAGTCTTCCTGCAGATCACGGCCGATGACGCGCAAGACTTGCAGATTCCGGAGCAGAAATACACTTTCGGCGTAGTCAAAGCCGCGCAGGCGCGGGGCGATCTTGCGGTGCTGCGCGAGCGGGGCCGACGCGCCCTGCGCGTACATCTGAGCGCCGGCGTGGACGCGGGACTGAAAAAACTCGCGGCGGCTATGGAACGCGCGTTACAATAAAAGCTCTCGCCGAATTTCCCAAGGGCCGGTAGCTCAGTTGGTAGAGCATCGCACTTTTAATGCGGTGGTCGCGGGTTCGAGTCCCGCCCGGCTCACCATTTCTTCGTGGCAGTGGCTTCGAAGCGTTTGTTAGGCTTCGAGCTGCTGAGCGATCGGCCGCAACTGGTCGTAAGACTTCAAACACTTCAACACTTGTTCTCGGTCGATGGGTTTGATCAGATAGCTGATCTTTTTCGGAGCAAAATGCTCCTCGACCAGACGGCGCTCGCGTTCGGAGCTCGTCAGAACACACACGCACATTTGTGCTGAGCCGGGGATTTGCTGGAGGACCTCCAGACCGCTCAACTTCGGCATGTTCATATCGAGAAAGATGAGGTCCGGCGGCGGCAAATTTTGATAGCGGCCTCGCATCAGGATCAAATCGCGAGCCTCTTCTCCATTGACGGCGACAGTTAGGGAGTATGGAATACCGAGCTGGTCCAATACCTGTTTTAAAGCCACGAGGTCAATCGGATCATCTTCGGCGACAACAATATGAATGCGCTCCACGTGCGTGAGACACTGTCCGTACAGGAATGTTTCACCTCAAGCGGGGCGCTAGGAACGGCAAAGTTTGCACTCGGATGCGTGCTCGTTCGCTGATACAATTCTGGGTTATGGCCCCCGCAAAGATCCTAGTGATTGAGGATAGCGAAGCTGACCTCCACCTGTTACGCATCGCCCTAGATCAGCAGGAACAGGATTATGAACTAGAAACACTGCGGGACGGCGAAGAGGCCATGCGCTTCGTGCATGAGCACCGGACAGGACTGGGCGCGCACGACCCGTGCGTCATTGTCCTCGACGTGCAGTTGCCCCGTTATGACGGAATGGCGGTTCTGCGCGCCATTCATCAAGCACCCGCGCTAGAGCATATCCGTGTTCTGGTGTTGAGCGGGCTGGTCAATCCTAAGCAGCAGGCCGAATTAGCCAGCCTCGGCGTGTGCTACAGAAGAAAGCCGTCCACGCTCGATGAACTATCGGATCTTGCAGCCGAGATATTTGCCATCTGCAAGGCATCCTCAGCGGCGATATTTTTATAGCTGCGTGCCGGAAGGCACTCAGGAGCGATGCTGGTCCGAATCGCTGTCCCGCGAACGCTTCTTGCGCGCGCGCTTGCGCGCCTCCGCTGCCTTGACCCGTTTCTTCTGGCCAGGCTTTAGATAGAATGCGTGACGCTTGACATCTTTGATGATGTCTTCTTGCAGGACCTTTCGCTTGAAGCGCTTGAGCGCGCTCTCCAGACTTTCGCCGTCATTTAAATGAATTTCAGCCAACGGAACTCACCTCGCACAGAATTGGAATCTTTAGAGTACCAGTTTCCGGTGTCCGGTTCCTAGTGCCACTTATAGCGGGCCTCTTACAACTGTTCCTCGGACCCAGTTTTGAGCTGGGCCTTCAGTTTGGCGGCGCTTAACGGGTAAAGAATGCTTTTGAATCGCACGCGGTGGCATTCAGGATCAAAGCCACGCCGCCTCTGAGCATTTGGAAAGGGCAGCCGATATCCAAGTCCCAGTGGTGCCGCACTATATTCAACGTCATTCGCGGTGGTGCGCCACCCGGTGCTGAGCGCGTAGACACCGGCTTTTTTGGCTTACTCGAGGACGTGATATGCTCCCAAGAGGAGTAAAGCCAATGGAGCCAACCAAACCCAAACTTCCCAGCGATGCGATTGAACTTTATAACCTGTTTATTCACGGCGTGATCAGCCGGCGCGCCTTCATGGACGGCGTCAAGCACTTCGCCGTAGGCGGCCTCACGACGGCAGCCGTGATCGATGCTCTGATGCCCAACTATGCGCAAGGGCAGCAGGTGTCCAAGACCGACGATCGGATCAAGGCCAGCTACGAAACCGTACCGTCGCCGCAAGGAAATGGCAGCATCAAGGGGTATCTGGTGCGCCCGGTCAGCGCCGACACGCGGTCGGAGACGCCTTCAAAGCTTCCCGGCATCATTGTCGTCCACGAAAATCGCGGCTTGAACCCGCATATTGAGGACATTGCGCGGCGCCTGGCGCTCGCGAACTTCATGGCGTTTGCGCCGGATGGGCTCACTTCACTCGGCGGCTTCCCGGGCGACGATTTCCGCGGCGGCCAGATGTTCACCAAAGTGGACGGCAAAAAAATGGCGGAAGATTTCGTGGCGGCGGCGATGTGGCTGAAGTCGCGCCCGGACTGCTCCGGCAAAATCGGCGTCACTGGTTTCTGTTATGGCGGAAGCCTCTCCAACACCTTGGCCGTGCGTCTGGGACCTGATATTGCCGCTGCCATTCCGTACTATGGCGGGGTTCCGCCGAAGGAAGACATCGCGAAAATTAAGGCGGCCATTCTGGTCCACCACGGCGAGCTCGATACGCGGCTGGCCACTACCTGGCCGTCCTACGATATGGCATTGACGTCGATTAATGTGCCGCACGAAGGCTATATCTATCCTGGTGCGGTTCATGGGTTTAACTGCGACGCAACCCCTGAGCGCTACAACAAAGCCGCGGCCGACATGGCCTGGCAGCGCACCATCGGCTGGTTCAATAAATACACCAGGGTATAGCCCCAGCCCGACTGTGCCGATAGACCCCTGTGCTTCTGCATAAGCGGGAGGGGTCTATGCACCGTCAGCGGTCTGCGATTTTCGCGCTCATTCTGTTTCTAAGCGGCGGCGTCACTGCAAGCGCTCAGAGCACGGCCCTCGCGCTTTCCTTCACCGGAACGGGGAATGGATCGTCTACCAGTTTTCTTCTCAACGGCACTGGGACGGTGAATCCCCTAGGATCGGCGCGTATTCAGGTAAACGGAACTCCGGAAGGCGCCGTCACTTCCGTGTCATTCGAATTTTTTATTGAGGATAACTCCACGCTGTCGGCCGAAGCCGAGGTCGCCACCGCTTCAGGAACCCTCACGGGAACCGCGAACATCAACGGCGGCACCGGCGCGTACGCGGGCGCCACAGGATCCTTCACCTTTTCGCTTACGGCGCCTTTCGGGTCACAAATACTTCCCTTCACGCTCACGGGCTCGGGCCAATTGGGCCAGGGTGCGATTTGCGGTTATGTGTTGGATGGCGGCGGACAGGCTTTTCCGGCCACAGGTGGAACCGGCACCGTAAACATCACGACGGCCGCCGGATGTCCCTGGAGTCTCGCTGGGGCTCCCAGTTGGATCCTCAACCCGACGTCGGGCACCGGCAGCGGCGCGCTTACTTATCTTGTGGGGCCCAACGCGGGGTCAGACCTCTCGGCTACGGCGACCATCGGCGGCGTCCCCTTCGAAGTGGAGCAGGAGGCGGCTGCTATTACCGGCCTAAGCC
>JALYJH010000049.1 GCA_030775415.1 Acidobacteriota bacterium
CCGCCGGACTCGCCGTCGGCAAGAAGGAAGACAAACTCGGCATCCGCGCGTCTTCCACTTGTGAAGTGATACTCGAGGACTGCCATGTGCCCAAGGAGAATATGCTGGGCGAGGTGGGCAAAGGATATAAAGTCGCCATCGAAACCCTCAACGAAGGCCGCATCGGCATCGCCGCGCAGATGACCGGACTCGCGCAAGGCGCGCTCGATCATGCGCTCGCCTACTCTAAACAGCGCAAGCAGTTCGGCAGGCCCATCGCGGACTTCCAGGGTGTGCAATTCGACTTGGCGGAGATGGCCGTGGACGTCGCAGCTTCCCGGCTGATGACTTATAACGCCGCTCGGCTGCACGATGCCGGCTTGCCTTTTGTTACTGAAGCCGCCATGGCAAAGTATTTCGCGTCGCAGGTGGCCGAACGCGTGGCCTCGCGAGCCGTGGAAGTGCTGGGTGGGGTAGGATTCACCAAAGATTTCCCCGTCGAAAAACTGTACCGCGATGCCAAAATTGGCCGCATTTATGAGGGCACCAGCAACATGCAGCGCCTGACCATTGCGAAGGGGATTTTGGGATAATGGAGCGAAACCCGCAGCCAGCCGCTTTCGTCCCGTTTATAGTAAAAGCAGGTCCACATTAAAGGCAGGTCTAGACTAAAGGAAGCTATGCGTATAATCGGCATCCTTCTCATCCTCCTCGGCGCCGCCGCGTTTGCCGCCGAGAGTAAATACGAGCTCTCGCAAGCGCAAATCGATGACATCGTGCAAAAGTTCGCGGCCAAGGAACTGCAATTTTCGAAGGCGCGCGAATCCTACACCTACCGCCAGACCGCGCGCATTCAGGAACTCGACGACAACGGCGCCATCACCGGCCGCTGGGAAACCGTTTCCGACATTGTTTTCAGCCCTGATGGCAAACGCACGGAACACGTGGTCCGCTCACCAGTACCGTCACTGCACAATATCCTGCTCACGCCCGAGGATATGGAAGACATGAAGAGCGTGCAGCCGTTTGTTCTGACAACCCCGGACCTGCCTAAGTACCTGATCCGCTACCTGGGCCACCAGAACGTGGACGAAATCGGCTGTTATGTGTTCGCCGTCAAGCCGGTCAAGATTGAGGGCAATCAACGGTATTTCTCGGGCGAGGTATGGGTGGACGACCGCGACCTCCAGATCGTCAAATCCTACGGCCGCGGCGTGGGCATCGCCAGCCGCAAGGGTGACAACCAATTCCCCAAATTCGAAACCTACCGCGAGCAGATCGATGGGAAATATTGGTTCCCCACCTATACCGTCGCCAACGATACCCTGCACTTCAAGGAACTCGACCAGCGCATCCGCCAAACCATTCGCTACGAAGACTATAAGCAGTTCGGCGCCGAGACCAAGATTACCTTTGGCGACGAAGCTAAGGATGATGCCAATCCCGGGCAGACCAAGGCTCCCGCCACCGCGCCCCTCATTGCGCCGGCACCCAAGAAGCCTTAGCTCGAACGGCACTGCGAAGTTTTACGCTCGGGCAAACCCCCTAATCCCAGGCCCCTAAACCGCCGATGGACGAGGGAATGGCGACTGTCCCCCTCAGTGACACGGAACGCACGGAAATCGACCGCCTTAAGGGTACCTTCCTGGCGAACCTGAACCACGAAATCCGCACGCCCCTCAGCGGTATTCTCGGGATGACGGACCTGCTGCTCGAAACCCAACTCGACGAAGACCAGCGCGATTACGTGTCCACCGCCCGCCTGTGCGCCGAGAACCTGTTCCATCTCCTGAACGCGACCCTGGAATATTCAGCGCTGACAGCCGGTCACCTCCATCTGGACGAGACCGAATTCAGTTTAGCGGAGCTAGTGAAGTCGGTGGTCGCCCAGCAGAATGGGAAGGTTCAAGCCAAAGGGATCGCTTTAAATTTCACGATCGGTCCTAAGCTGCCCACTACAGTAATGGGCGACGCAGCCCGCGTTCAGCAAACGGTTAATCATCTATTAGATAACGCTATAAAGTTCACCCATCACGGCAGTGTAGAACTCTCGCTCTGGCGGGATGGCGACACTTTGAAAATCGCCGTTCGTGACACTGGGATTGGCATCCCTCCAGAGCGTCAGATTCACATTTTCGAATCCTTTCATCAGGTGGATAACGGCCTGTCGCGGAACTATCCGGGACTGGGTTTGGGTCTCGCTCTGGTCCGGAAACTAGTGGACCTGATGGGCGGTACGATCAAAGCGGAAAGCGAATTGGGAAAAGGTTCCACTTTCACTGTCAGCCTTCCTTTGCGCGCCGCCCCGGAACCGTCAGCCTTGACCGAGCACCATCTGGAGGGCGGTCCCGCCATCCTCGCGGTGGAAGACAATCCCGTGGGCCTGACGGTTCTGAGGCATTCGCTGAAAGGCCGGCCAGTTCAGGTAGATACGGCCTGTGATGGGGCCGACGCGATCCGCGCTGCCTCCCAGCGCCACTACGAACTAATTTTGATGGACCTGCAAATGCCTAAAATCGACGGGCTCGAAGCCACCGCCGCCATTCGCAAGCTTCCCGGCTACGAAGACGTCCCCATCCTCGCGCTGACCGCCAACTATTCCGATGAAATCCGCCAGCAGTGCCAGCGCCATGGCATGCAGGGCTTCCTCTCCAAGCCGGTTTCCAAAGTGGCCCTGTGGTCGGAAGTTTCGCGCTGGCTGAATCTCACCCAGTAACTAGCGAAAGCAACATCGGTAAACTTACAATGGTGCATGGCACCTCGTCGCATTGGGATTCTCACCGGAGGCGGTGATGTTCCCGGTCTCAACTCCGTCATCAAGAGCGTGGTTTACCGCGGTGCGGAAAACGGCATCGAAGTCACCGGCATCCGCCGTGGCTGGGAGGGATTGACGCACGTCAATCTCAACGACCCCGCCAGCCGCGATCATTACATCCTTCCGCTGAATCGCGACAATACCCGCACCATTGAGCGTGACGGCGGCACCATGCTGCATACCAGCCGCACCAACCCCTCGAAGATGAAGAAACTGCCGGATTTCCTGAAGGACGGCAGCTTCCCCCAAAGCGACGGCCGATGGGATATGAGCGCCCAGGTGATTTCCAACCTGGAGGGCCTGGGCATCGACGCTTTGATCGCCATCGGCGGCGACGATACGCTGAGCTTCGCGTATCGTTTGAACCAATTGGGCATGAAAATTATTGCCGTGCCCAAAACCATGGACAACGACGTCCAGGGCACCGAATTCTGCGTGGGCTTTTCCACCGCCATTACGCGCGCATCCGATGCCATTGACCGGCAGTTGACCACCGTAGGCTCCCACGAGCGCATCGGCATCTTTCGTGTTTTCGGACGTGACGCCGGCTACACCGCGCTCTACACCGCGTGGGTCACCTCCATTCGTTGCGTGATTCCTGAGTACAAAGTCAGCCTCGAAAAGCTGATCGATTTATTGATCGCTGACAAGCGCCGCAACCCCAGCAATTACTCGCTGGTCGTCATGTCGGAAGGGGCGCAATGGGAAGGCTACAAAGTGCAGGAATACGGCGAGCCCGACGCTTATGGCCATCGCAAAAAGGCTAGCGTGGCGGAAACGCTCAGCGCGGAAATACAATCACGCACCCATGAAGAGACCGTCGTGAGCGATCTTACTTACGACCTTCGCGGAGGCGCGCCGGATTTCATGGACAAACTGATCTCGTCTACCTTCGGCACCATGGCTTTTGAGGCCACTCTGGCGGGCCAAACCGGTTTGATGGCCGCAATCAACCAAGGGCGCTACGCGTTGGTTCCTCTACCGGATCCCAAGCTCGGCCCACGCAAGCTGGACGTGGCCACCATGTACAATACCAACCGCTACCGGCCCAACTACTCCGGTAAGCTGGGGATGCCGGTGTTTCTCACCCGCGCGTAACCCGCGCGCTCTTATCTGCCGCTGCCGAACAGTTTGGCGATGGGGTCGAAGAACACATCCACCACGCGTTCCTTGAGTGGAATAATCGCGTTGTCCGTGATCTTGATTTCTTCCGGGCAGACTTTGGTGCAGCACTTGGTAATGTTGCAGTAGCCGATCCCCAACTCATCCTTGAGAGCCTTGCGGCGATCCCCTGTGTCGAGCGGATTCATCTCCAACTGCGCCGTGTAAATCAGAAAGCGCGGGCCGATGAATTCATCGTGCAAATCGTGATCCCGCAGAACGTGGCACACGTCCTGGCACAGGAAGCACTCGATGCACTTGCGGAATTCCTGGGGCCGGTCGACGTCGGCCTGCTGTTCGCGCCAGGTGCCGTCGGCTGCGTCAGGCTTGCGCGGCTTGAACTTCTCAATCTTCATTTTGACGCGGTAATTCCAAGAAACGTCCGTGACCAGATCTTTCACGTGGGGGAAAGCTTTCATGGGCTCGACAGTCACCGGCTGCGTCAGGTCCAGCGTGTTGAGCCGCGTCATGCACATCAAGCGCGGCTTGCCGTTGATTTCGGCCGAGCACGATCCGCACTTCCCTGCCTTGCAATTCCAGCGCACCGCGATATCATTGGCCTGCTTATGCTGAATGCTGTGCACGGCGTCGAGCACCACCATGCCGCTGGAGATCTCGGTGGTGTAATCGACGAACTTGCCGCCGCCGCCGTCACCGCGCCAGATGCGAAAGGTCGCTTGATCCGCCATGCTACTTGTTCTCCTCAATCACTTGCTTCATATCGTCGGTGAGCGGCACCACGGGAACGCGCTCCAGATGCGGCTGCCCGTCGGCGCCCTTGCTGATGCGCAGATTGTACTTGGCCCACTCCGCGCTCTTATCGGGATAATCGTCGCGGAAGTGCCCGCCGCGGCTTTCCTTGCGCTCAATCGCCGCCATCGCGATCATCTCGGATATCACCAGCATGTTCTCGAGATCGAGCGCCGTGTGCCAGCCAGTATTGTATTCGATATTGCCGGTGATTCCGGCCTTAGCCGCACGCGCGCGCAGCCCCTTAATTTTTTCGAGCGCCTGTTGCATTTCGTTTTCCAGGCGCACGATACCCACTAGGTCCTGCATGAAGTCCTGCAACTCGTTCTGCACGGCGAATGGATTCTCGCCCGCCGCGCCGCGCTCGAAGGGGGCCAGCGCTGCCTTCGCGGCCGCATCCACTTGGCCCCGGTCCAACTTTCCTGCCCCATTCTCTTTGGCGAATTTGGCGGCGTAGTCCCCGGCGCGCTTGCCGAAAACCAGCAAGTCGGAAAGCGAATTCCCGCCTAACCGGTTGGCTCCGTGCAGCCCCGCCGCGCATTCACCCGCCGCGAACAATCCCGCCACCGAACTCATCTGGGTGTCGCCATCTACCTGAATGCCGCCCATGATGTAGTGCGTCGTCGGACCCACTTCCATCGGCTCCTTCGTGATGTCCAGATCCGCCAGCTGCTTGAACTGGTGATACATGCTGGGCAGCTTTTTCTTAATGTGCTCGACGGAATTTGGAATTTTTTCTTTGATCCAGGCAATGTCGAGGAACACGCCGCCGTGCGGGCTCCCCCGCCCCGCCTTCACCTCGCGATTGATGCAGCGCGCTACGTGATCGCGCGTCAGTAGCTCCGGCGGACGCCGCGCGCTCTTGTCGCCCTGCGTGTAGCGCCAGCCTTCTTCTTCGTTATCGGCGGTGGAGCTGCGGTAGTTTTCCGGAATATCGTCGAACATGAAGCGCTTGCCTTCTTTGTTGCGCAGCACACCGCCTTCTCCGCGAACGCCCTCCGTCACCAGAATGCCTTTGACGCTAGGCGGCCAAACCATGCCCGTCGGATGGAACTGCACGAATTCCATATCCAGCAGCGAAGCCCCCGCGTTGTACGCCAGCGCCTGTCCGTCCGCGGTGTATTCCCAGCTGTTACTGGTTACTTTGAAAGCACGCCCCACGCCGCCCGTCGCCAAAACCACTGCTTTCGCGGGGAAGACTTTGAAACGCCCGCGCTCCCGATCGTAAGCGAACGCGCCCGTGCAGCGATTGCCGTCCATTAGTAAAGTGAGAACGGTGTGCTCGGCGTAAACGTCGATCCCTTGGTGAATTCCGTGATCCTGCAAAGTACGGATCATCTCCAAACCCGTCCGGTCTCCCACGTGAGCCAGGCGCGGATAGCGATGACCGCCGAAGTTGCGCTGCAAAATCCGCCCGTCTTTGGTGCGGTCGAAGATGGCGCCCCACGCTTCCAGCTCATGCACTCGCGCCGGCGCTTCCTTCGCATGCAGCTCCGCCATGCGGCAATTGTTCAGATACTGGCCGCCACGCATGGTGTCGGCGAAGTGCACGCGCCAGTTATCGCGATCGTCGACGTTCCCCATGGCCGCTGCCATGCCGCCTTCCGCCATAACCGTATGCGCCTTGCCCAGTAGCGACTTGGTAATCACGGCGGTTTTGGCGCCGGCGCCCGACGCTTCAATAGCCGCGCGCAATCCCGCGCCCCCCGCGCCAATCACCAGCACATCGTATTCGTGAACCGGAAACTCCGCCATGACTAAAGAATTCTCCAATCGTGCCAAACGCCCATGGAACACAGGCGCACGTAAATATCCGCGAAGCCTACGAAGAACATGCTTACCCAGGCCCATTTCATGTGGCCGCGATTCAGGCAGCTCACGCAGTCGTACGCTTTCTTGCGAACCGGCGAGCCCGACAGAATGTCTTTGATTCCGCCCACCAGGTGACGGAACGAATGGCACCCGAACGTGTAGCCCCCGAGCAGAATCGGATTCAGGATCAACACCAGCGATCCGACGCCAATCCCAAAGTGCTTCACGCCATCCGCGCCCGTGAACCACAGCGAGCGGTACCCGTCATAGAGCAGGATGAACACAAAAATAATCGCGAAGTACAGGAAGTAGCGATGGACATTCTGCAAAATCAGCGGAAGCTTCTTCTCGCCGCGATACGTCTTGCGAGGCTCACCCACGGTGCAAGAGACCGGGTCCATCCAAAAAGCCTTGTAGTAAGCGCCGCGATAGTAGTAGCAAGTGAAGCGGAACAACCCAGGAAACGGCAGAATTAACATCGCTGCGGAGAACGGCAGAAACGCCGGCCACCATGCCGGCGCCGACGTGTAGAGTAGCGGCGAATACATCGGCGACAAATAATCCGCGCCGCCGCACTGCGTCGTGCACAGATAATTATTTCCCTGGAACGCCGCCCACGTCGCGTAAACGATGAAGGCCATGTATCCGAGGAACACCAAAATGGGTTCAATCCACCATTTGTCCGTACGGCGAGTGCTCCCGAATCCCCCGTCTTTTAGGGGAACATCAATGCTAGACATGTTGAGTCTGACTCCTGCGGTTGAGAAAGGTGGGGCAACCGTTAAGGATAGCGCCGCACTGCGCAACTTTCAACACAGGATCTCGTCTTTTGAAGATTTTCCCGCGCGCCACCTCCACCACTCGTTTGGATGCGAGCCGCAGCACGGAGGATCTGGAATGTGCCGGAATTCCTGCGCTATGTCATTGCTTCTGAATGGTTTTTCGGCCGCCGCAGGGCCGCCCGTTCAATCCCCCATTGCCCCATCCAATGCAGTTAACGCCCTTTCGCTTTAATAGGCTAGCCCATCGGTACTCAGGACTCTATACTGGATTTTCTGTACTGGTTAAAGAACTTCAATCCTACGCTCTGGAGATCGCCCCTTGACTAAGCCGATCAAGCACGTTGAAAAAGCAGTAGCCGTGGCCGCCAATGCGGCCTGGTTTGTTTTTGACAAGCTGAATTCGATCAATCCCAACCCGTCGTTCACCCCCAAGTGGTCCGACAAACCGCTGCTCAAGAGCTGGGAAAAGCAGAAGCCAAAGCTGGGCTGGCCCCGTGAGACAGATTCGCTCTGCCCCAAGTGCATCCCCGACATCCGCCAGCAGATTCTCGACGGCAAGCTTCCGGTCGAGATCCTCAAGAACGAGAAGCTGGGTGAGATCAAGGCCAAGATCATCGAGAAGGACGGCAAAATCGTGATGGTGAAGGAGTGCCCCATCCACGGCCAGTTCGAAGACCTCATGTCGATCGATCCGGCCTTCAGCCAGCACTTGGAAGACGTGTTCCCCGGCCGCGACATCCGCGCGCACAACGACGAGAAGCTTCATGACCACGGATCGAGCACCATTACCCACGGCCGCGGCTCCGTGCTGACCATCGATCTCACCAACCGCTGCAACATGATGTGCGATCCCTGCTTCATGGATGCGAATCAGGTCGGCTTCGTCCATGAACTGACCTGGGAAGACATCAAGACGCTGCTCGACAACGCCATTTCGATCAAGCCACGCCGCCAGCTCTCGGTACAGTTCTCCGGCGGCGAACCAACGCTTTCGCCGTACTTCCTCGACGCCATCCGCTATTGCCGCAAGCTGGGTTACCAGAGCGTACAGGCCGCGACGAACGGTATCGAATTCGCCAAGCGCCCTGAATTCGCCAAAGAAGCCGCGGAAGCCGGCTTGCGTTATGCGTATCTCCAATTTGACGGCATCGGCAACGAAGCCAACTCGCATCGCGCCGTCGGCAACCTGTTCGACGTAAAGCTCCGCGCCATCGAGAATCTGTATAGCGCCGGTGTCGACATCGTGCCCGTCATCACGCTAATTAACGGCGTGAACAACGAGCAAGTCGGCGCAGTTGTACGCTTCGCCCTGGACAATCCTAAGAAAATTCCGTTCCTCAGCTTCCAGCCAGTGTCTTTCACCGGCCGCGATGAAGCCGTCACCCCGGAACGCCGCGCGGCTCAGCGCTACACCCTGGCTAACCTGGCGCATGACGTGAAGAATCAGACCGGGCTAGGCGAGCCGGTGCGCGACTGGTTCCCCATCTCCTTCATGAGCACGTTTTCTGACTTCGCCGATCTGGTCCACGGACCCAACGCTGATTGGGGCCAGTTGAGCTGCGGCTGCCATCCCAACTGCGGCATCGGCATGGCCGTGATGTGCGACAAGGAAACCAAGGAATACCGCCCTGTAACCGCGTTCCTCAACGCGGATCAATTGGCCCGCGACGTAGCCAAGATCAACGACGGCGCGCGCAGCAAGAAGATGTCGGTGTTCGGCGTGTCACTGGCGCTGCTCCGCAACTACAATCCCTACGAGGCCCCCACGCACTTCCGCCTGAGCGATCTGATCGCCAAGTTCGACAAGTGCTTTGGCATGACCGGCAAGAAGTACGGCAAAGTCACCGGCGACCGCACCATGGACGACATCGAAATGCGCCGCAAGGACCGCTGGAACTTCCTGTTCATCGCCGGCATGTGGTTCCAGGATCTGTTCAACTACGATTTCCGCCGCACCGAACAGTGCATCATCCCCTACGCCACCCAGGAAGGTGAGATTTCCTTCTGCGCGTACAATACAGGCGTCGGCTGGCGCAACATCATCGAGAAGATGCATATGACCGCCACTCTCACCAAGTGGTACGAGGAAAAAGGCCGCCACGAAATCATCGCCGGCGGTAAGAACGTCAACTTGCCGAGCAAGGAACATAACCTGGTGCTGCGCGCCGAAGACGTCAACAAAGAACGGCAGCACGACCTCGACGACCTGGGCATCGCCAAAACCGCCCGCGAAGAAAAGAAGCGCGCCCGCGACGCCAAGCAGAAGGAAGAAGCCGAGAACGCGCGTATGCTGGCCATGTACAAGGAACACGTCCTCGGCGAGAAGCCCACGCCTGGCATGGTCCCGCTTAGCGCCATCGCCCCCGCCTCTCCCAAGCCGGCTGCCAAACAGGAAGAAGTCGGCAGCTTCGGCGATTAGACTTTCCCGATTCTATAACTCAAAGGCTGCTCACAATGTGAGCAGCCTTTTTTACTGCGCGGGCGGCCGGTTTTTTGTTTCGGGCCGAACTAGTTTTTGGTTATACTAAAAGTATGAAGACCGCCATTTCCATCCCGGACGACGTATTCAAGGTCGCGGAACGGCTCGCACGGCGCACCCAAAAATCACGGAGCCAATTATTCAGCGATGCGGTGAGAGAATACGTGGCGCGCCACGCGTCGGACGACATAACTGACGCAATGAATCGCGTGTGCGCGGAAGTGGATCCGCAGCCGGACAAATTCGCGGCAGCAGCGTCCGGCCGCATTCTTCAAAGCTCCGAATGGTGATATCGCAAGGCGAGATTTGGTGGGCTGACCTGCCCGCTCCATCTGGCTCGAGACCTGGATTCAGAAGACCGGTGGTGGTCGTCCAGGGCGACCCGATGAACCGAAGCCGAATTGCCACCATCGTGTGCGTCCCGCTGACCAGCAATCTCAAGTGGGCCGACGCCCCGGGAAATGTTCTACTTGACGCGCGCACAACCGGGTTACCCAAGGACTCCGTCGCCAATGTTTCGCAGATCGTGACTCTCGACCGTGATCTCTTCACGGAACTCATCAACAAACTCGCCTCCCCAAAGACAAGTCTTATCATCGCCGGCATCAACGTGCTTCTCGGTCAATAAGCTTTGACAGATCACACCAATACTGAAACTCTTTGGTTTTTGTTCTGAACAGGTTGAAGGAATGAAGGGAACGCTCAGCCTGGGATCGCGGTGTAAGTTGAGATGGCAGCAGTAAAGGGAGCAAGCCACTTCACAGTCTCTGCATTATCAACCCGCCATCGAGCCCACCCTAAAGCCCCACCCGCTCACTGAGGAGCGTTCTAC